>JAGZRY010000002.1 GCA_018381425.1 Haemophilus parainfluenzae | reverse complement strand
TATGGCAGGTATTAATAAAGTAATCATCGTGGGTAATTTAGGTAATGATCCTGAAATCCGCACGATGCCAAATGGCGAAGCGGTAGCAAATATCAGCGTGGCAACAAGTGAAAGCTGGACAGATAAAAACACGGGCGAACGCCGTGAAGTGACCGAATGGCACCGTATCGTGTTATATCGTCGTTTAGCAGAAATTGCGGGGCAATACTTACGCAAAGGTTCACAAGTTTATGTTGAAGGTCGTTTAAAAACCCGTAAATGGCAAGATAACAACGGCCAAGATCGTTACACCACTGAAATCCAAGGTGATAACTTACAAATGTTAGGTGGTCGTAATCAAGAGATGGGCGGTTATGCACCTGCACAATCAGCACCACAACCAAGCTATCAATCTCGTCCAGCACAATCTGCGCCAGCGCCACAAGCTGAGCCACCAATGGACGCATTTGATGATAACATTCCATTCTAAGTTACATATCATTTAAAAACAAAAGCGTTGTTCTATGTCACTAGAACAACGCTTTTTCTATACATGCAAGCAGCCAGATTTTTATAGCTTTTAGCAAAAATACTGGAAAATTTGACCGCACTTTGCCCCCCCCTCAAAAAAAGAACCTAGACACCTAATTTGAGGTTCGGATTATTATTCAATTTCGTTATAACTAAAAATCAGTACATATATTTAACAATTCTTTCGTTTTTACTATGTACTTTGCTACATTTTTACCGTCTTATTTTCACTAAAGGTACAACTATGCAGCATCGCGATCTTTATCCCCACGAAATCTTACAAGATGTTATTGATAAAAGTTATGCTAAGTCGGAAGGACACCTAAAAACACTGGCTATTTTAAGTTTTTTAGGTGGCGGCTATGTGAGTTTTGGTTATATGGCCTATTTAAAAGTCGTGAGCGGTATTCCTCCAGAGTGGAGTGGGCTATCAACATTACTTGGTGCGGCCGTGTTTCCTATTTGTTTGATTTGTATTCTAATCGGTGGTGGTGAATTAGCCACGGGCAATATGATGATGATGATGATGATGGCATTAGGCCGTTTAACAAAAAGAGTAAGCCTTAAAAAATTATTTCGTAACTGGATTGTCGTGAGTTTAGGCAACCTGCTCGGTGCGCTGTTTATGGCCTATTTCTTAGGGCATTATGTCGGTTTATCAGAAGGTGCTGCCTCTGCTAAAACCATTGCTATCGCCGAGGCTAAAGTGCAGATGAATTTTGGTCGCGCCTTTATTTCTGCTATTGCCTGTAACTGGATGGTCTGCATGGGTATTTGGTTCTATTTTGGCGCCAAACAAACCTCTGGTCGTATCCTAGCCATATGGTTCCCAGTGATGATTTTTGTGCTTATCGGATTACAACACTTTGTCGCCAATATGTTTATTATTCCTGCCGGGATTTTTGCCGGTGCTAATGTGACTTGGAGCCAATTCTTCTTCAATATGATTCCTGTCTTTTTAGGCAATGTCACGGGTGGTGCAGCATTTGTCGGCGCATCTTATCTTTATGCCTATCGTCACTTATTAAAAGAAGATTATTGTATTTAGTAAACGAAAATCTGACCACTCTTTATAATAAAAATCCCCTAAATGCTTATCTAGGGGATTTTGCTTTAAATAATATGTTATCTATTTCAAACCTTTTTTAACCAAATCTTCATAACCGCCATGGTTGGTTACATTGGTATAGCCTGCATTTTTCAGCTCATTGAGCGCGATTTCTGCACGGCGGCCACTGCGGCAATAGAGATTAACAGGTGCGTTTTTGTCTGGACTAACTGCTTGAATGCGTGCAAGGATTTGATCGTGCGGAATATTCACTGCATCTTGTAAATGACCTGCGTTAAACTCCTCGGCTGAACGTACATCAATCCAAATGCCTTTTGCTTTTTCCGGTTGTACTGCACTTTGTTCTGTTTGTGGCGCCGTATTCGCAGAAGCAAAAAAAGGTACAGCAATCGCTGCCGCAGAAAGTACTGCAGTGAGTAATTTTTTCATCATTCAATCTCCTGTTAGATAGAAATAATATATTTACCTAAATAAATTTAGGGGTTATGTAAAACTAACAGTCATCATACACCTAAATATAAAGATAATAAACTGTAAATGAAGTAAATTTTAAGTAAAATTTTTGTAAAATTTAACCGGACTTTGTAATATTTACCTTATTTAACACATCAATCTCTCTAAACCTTATCATTCATTATTTCTGATTAGTAAAAGATGTTGTTCATAAAGTGGTATTTTTCACACAAAGATTTAACCGTATGTTGCGGTTCGCGAATTTTGAGAAACGTAACCGCTAAAAGTGAGAATTTTAAAATATAGCAAGTTTCTCATTTTTAGCGGTTAAAATCCATGAATTTTGAGAAATAAAAACGCTCTTTAAATCATCATTAAAGGGCGTTTAAATTTTAAGCCTTAAAACTTATAAACCATGTTATCTTCGTACTTCCCGGAATAACTTGCTGAAGCCTTAACAACAATGCGCTCAGAGTTGTAAAAAGCCTCCCAATTATCAACCTTATCTTCTACCATATACTCAATAAAGCGAACAAATTCGCTCTTTGTTGAGCTAAAAAATACATAAGGAGGGCGCGTGATGTTGATTAATCGGAGGAAGTCGATTAAATCAAAGTACGTCGCCTGTTTATAGCTTTCCTGGCGGGTGCATAAATATGGCGGGTCTAGAACAAATAATGCTTTAGGATCGCTGCTAAATTTAGGTAAAAGCGTGTGGAATGACTCGTGCGTAATCTCAAGTCCGTCTAAATATCCATCCGCTTTCGGATAATCAGACTGTCTAACACAATGCCAAAAATCGTTCTGAAATAGGTCATCCAATGTTGCCACTTGCTGGCCGCTAAATAGAAGCCAGCTCGCTAGACTATTCAGGTCAATATAACCTTTGAAATTTTGAATGATTTTGATGCATTCTGCTTTACAATCCTTCGTCAATCTTTTGTTTTTTTGCGTAGCGTTACCGACTACCTCGTAAAGCTGCGCACGGAGCGCATTAATGTCGTCAATATGTGCTAATCGCTGAGCATATCCATCAAAGTCGTTATAAATTACGCGTGCTTTAGGCTTGATCTGTTTAGCTACATAGCTTAATAAACCGCTCCCACCGAATGTATCAATGATAGTCCAGCCATCGCCATCATTCGTAATGTTGGCGTTTAATACTTCCTCGAAGTGTTTTAAAAACATTCGCTTTTGTCCAACAAACGGTAGTGGTGCTTGTTTAAACATAGTACACTCCATTTGTTTGTTTGTTTGTTTGTTTGTTTGTTTGTCATTATTATCCCTTTTTCTGGTTGAATTACATCCTATCTCTAAAATACTATTTAGAGATATAAAATTATCTTAAACTCTATCTGGCCAAGGATCGGACGTTGTCCACATCATAGCTGGCGGTCTTAAGTTTTTTGGGCCAATGTCAGGTATTGCATCATTGCCTTTTATTTTGGGCTCCTCTCCTGTTATTTTGTCACCTGTTGTATCAGGCTTATCAGGGCGACCTTTACCGAGTACAACAGTTATGGCTTTAACATCTCGCCCGATTTGCTCGATTACCTCAGGTAATTGTTCTAAAAAGCTCATTAGCTATTTTTCCCACGTTGATAAGCTGCCTTTAAGTCCATTGCATTTAAGGCGTTAAGTTTCTCAATCACACCGTCTAAACTCTGTTTAAATTCGGTCAGTTTGCTGGTTAATGCCTCAGGCGCACTGCTTCCGCTGGCTTTGAGTTTTCGTAATTCCTCTGCGAGCTCTCTAAACGTGTCTAAATCTGCTGATACCTCACCGCCTAACAGGTCATTTTTAAGTTGAGTTATCTTTGTCTCAATTTGAGTCAAAATCGCTTTGTCTTGCTCACCTAAGTAAGTCGCAAAATCGGTTAATAATTGTTGGATTGTTTGTGTTGTCATAGTCGTCCTATTTTGTAAGCTATAATTAATTCAGAAAAATCAGGTAAAACAGGTGTACCACAGCCACCAGAAATACCTTTTGATAATGTCACCTTGATAGGTTGTTTTGATTGCAACGATACCGCCACTGCTTGTTTCAACTGCAATTTCACGTCGATAGCCCGTTTACAGTCTTTCATCGCGTCATTCCTCTACGCGTTCTGCCGGATAATAGCTATAACGCGTAATCTTTCCGCCACATAGCGTGTCTCGCCAGTTGCTCGTATTCGTAATTTTTAACGCCCAACTTGCGGTCTTCCATTTTGTGTTAGCTAAACGGTCGCGCGTGCAAGTGATTTTGATGTTGTTATCCGATAACGCAATACCATTGCCTTTTGTCAAATGGATAACTGGATCTTTGCTATCAGGCACGATAAACAAGTCAAATTCGCTATCAGCAAAGCCTTCTGGTACTTCTTTTTCATCTAGCGTCAGCGTTTCGCTTTCATCGTCACCAAATTTCCAGTTAAAATTAATGAGCGGTTTGTCTTTAGTCATCATGTTTAAACATTGCCCCTAATTGATTTGGGCTAAATCGCCAACCACTCTCGCCACCGTGAATCGCATTAAAGCACCACTCACTGCAAAAATATTTTGAGCGTTTTTGTTTGATACCAAGTACAATCCCTAACGCACCCCACCAGTCATATTTTTTGCCAGAAGTGCGGTCAAAATAAGCTTTGATTTGCTCCTCAGTAACATCATTGAGGGGAATTAAATCCCATTTGGTGTTATCGGACACATCAATCTGTTTGCAACGCACCCCGCCATCTTGTACCGATGAGGAGTAGCAGTCATATACTGTCGCATGCTCATAATGGTGTCCGTTAGTAAATTCAATGCGCTCTACCGCGATTTCACAATGCGAGTATTTCCCCTTAGTAAAAAATCGGGTAATGCGGTCTGCTATTGCTTTAACTGGCTCTTTGCGCCAGTCTCGCTTGTGTTTGTACATCGCCAAATAAACCTTAGCCATTTTGATATGCCTCCATCAAGTTATCCATTTGCTTGATAATGTCATCATGGATTGATTGCAGTTTCTCAAGCGTGAGATTAGGTGCCTTGAGCTCATACTTACGCATACGTTGATTAGCTAATTCAACCTGCAGTTTTTCGAGTCCTGCCGCCTGCGTCAAAATCAGGTTTGTGGCGGTCTTGTTATCCAGTCTCGCACGTTGTGCGAAATCGGTGATATATCGACTGCACTCACCTTCATAATTTGCGGATTTAAAGGCTTCTGCGGCCGCTTTTCGTTCGCGATATTCAGATTCAAACCTCGTCCAAGTGCTGTAGATTTTTGCCGCGTGCTCATCAATGTTGGCGATAAGGCGAGTTTGGGTTGTTGTAAAATTATCAGCAATTTTCGCTTCATCTTTTACCCATGCTGTACCGTTCCATTTGCATGGTTCAGCAAGTGGTGCAAGTGCGGTTAAATTTTCGGGCAATTCACCTAGTGCGGTATGTTCTACTTTTTCGCCTGTTTCCTTGCTGTAATAGGTGCCTCGATGGTCGGCTTGATATTGCCAACTGTTATCTGCTCGCACAATGCCAAAACCTTGTTTGGCAGGCGGAGGTGCATCTAAATAACTGCCTGCGGAAAGGCTACCGCCTTCGCTTACATATTCGATAGTGCTGTGGCTGTAAATACCTTGGTTGTCAGTGCAATACGCGGTGATTTCACCGCTCGTTTCGGCAAAGCCGTCTTGATTAAATGTTACGGTCATGTTGTACTCCTTATACGGCTAGGCAGATGTAGTGATAGGCGATATTGCGTGGACGGTTTTCATTGGCGGTAGGAACAACTTTAGATGCATCAAAGTTAATCCAACCGATACTTCTGCCGTCATTGCCTACGCCATCAGATGTTGTCACAGCTCTTAATCTCTGAGTGTTGTTTCCGTTGTATGGGTCAAAAATAGCACCGGACGGACTTCTGAAGATCCATCCGTTATCTGTTCCAACCTGCCCTGTAATATTCCGAATAGCATCTCCCTGTGCCGACAACAACCCACGCCCCGCATCAACCCCACGACCATTATCCCAACCGCGAATAAACTCCCCGCGTAAATCAGGCAACAGCCCTGACGGATATTTCTGTGCCAATTTTGGATAACGACGAGTATCAAACCGCTGTCCGTTCATGGCTAAGCAACCTGTTGGGACAGTAGAGAGCGGATAAGGGATAGGAATACCAACAAATAAATCATGTAAGGCATTAAAATCAGTGGCGTTGGCTTTTTTCCCGATTTCAGCAAGCAACGTCGCTTTTAAGTTTGCATCGCCTGCTAATGCTCGTGCCAATTCTTCCAGCGTGTCTAATGCAGCAGGGGCTGAACCCACTAATGCGGCGATTGCGGTTTTCACAAATTCCGTAGTTGCAATTTGTGCATTATTCGTCCCTGCCGCAGCCGTTGGTGCGGTAGGTATGCCTGTGAACGCAGGGCTGGCTTTTGGGGCATAGTCAGTGCGGTCTTGGTTGATGGTGTCTACTTGGTCTTTTAGCCAATTCGTTCTCGCACCCAGTTCTTTGGCTTGGCGATTATCAATGCCGTCTGGCCCGCCCATTACAGGGTCGGATGTTTCCAATTGATAGATGTTTTCCACCCATTGTCGGGTTAAGGTTAAATTTGCCATTTTGTTTCCTTTTTGAGTTAAGCTGTGCCACGATTAAATCTGCCGTTACGCATTGCCATACCGTTGTGCCGAAGTGCTGCTTGACGGTAGTCTAAGCTCGCTAACACACAACGAGCAGGAGCAAAAACACGCAAGGTTTTTCGCAGTAAATCGGCTTGGTCGTTAGTAATGGTTTGTTGCAGAATCACACGGTAATGCGCCCATTTGGAGCGGTCGCCGTGAAAGTATGTACCGTCTCGGGTAAATGAACCGTCGTGACGTTTATCGAACAAGCCTTCAATAATCTCCACTTCCCCGAACCCGAGCTGGCGAATAATTTCTCGCATTGCCCACGGTGTGCCTTTGTAGCGGTGCAGCTCGACCGCGCGTTTAATCAGCTTGCGTTTGGCGTCAATACTTTCGGCAAGCAACCAGCCGTCATAGCCGGTGACACTCCATTTTTCAGCAAGCAGTTCTAAAAACTCGGTGGGGACTAAATCCACAAAGCTGGTCATAATTTGCGATTTATCCAGCCGATTTAACCGCTTGCCAAGGTCGGCAAGTGCGGTCAGTTTGGGCGAGGTTTCAATGATTGACGGATATTGCAACTTAGCCATCTTTGCGCTCCGCGTTGATGTTTATCGTGATGCTTTCGCACTCTGCCCATTGTTCAGGCGTGAGCTCGGTAAGTTGTGGGCTTGCCAAATACACGTTATACACGCCAGAGACTTTCAGTACGCTTTGAATATCGAGAGGTACGATGTCCAGCCCCAATTTTTGCGTGCGTGATGAAAGATAGGTTCGCAAAGCGGTTTCGGCTTTGGCTTTCACTTCATTTTCGGCGACGGTAGCGAGTAAATCTAAGTTAGCAACCACACGATAGCTTTTGCGTTCAGGCGCAGCCACAATCACGGTGTCGCACAGCGGTCGGCGTTTTTCGCCACTGATGTAATGGCGAATTTTTTCCTGCAAAATTGCTGACGGCAGTCCGTGCTTGGTCAGTACCGTGACTTTGACCGTGCCACCTTGAGGGGTAGAAATCGCCACATCAGAAATCACTTGCGACACGCTACGAGTGTGATATTCGTAAGCGGCAACCGAACCGCAAGTGGTGAAGGCTTCTGGCGCAAGCAAAATCCGCTTGCGGTAGTCATCATCGCTTTCAGTGTCGATACCATTTGCCGACACATCAATATTAGAGGCGGTTACATCGGCTGGCAGTTCGCTTTTGAGTGTCTTTACTTGCCCTATTTGCCAGCCGTTGCCACTTTCGCCTGTAGTTTGGCTAATCGCCGTTACATCCACATATTGCTCGGTGGGGTTAATTCGTACTTCGGTTTGCGTAGCGAATAATAGGCTGTCGGTTGCACCAACCAGCGTGCCTTGTGGAATAACAATGGCGGAGTGCGAACCACTCACGCTAAAACGCAAAGTGACTTCGGCAGCTTGGTCTGATAAGCGATAACAGCCCATCGGTTCGCCGCATAAATCCAAAGCAAGCCCTGTGGCAAATTGCGGAAAGGTTTGCAAAAAGGCGTGGTTAATGCCTTGTCGCACTAACATTTCACGGTAGGCGTAAGATTGAATAATCGACCGTTCAATATGGGCAGGTTGCAATGTTTTACCTGTGCGCTGCTCGTAGTCGGCAATGGCTTCCGCTAAAATTTGCTTAATATCATCGGAGACAATTTTCACATCTTCTTTTCTCATTGCGCCACCTGTGTCTGATAAAGTTCCCGATATACATCGTCCACTAAAGTCCAGAAAATCAACAATTCAAAATGCGGAGCTTGTCCGCTGATTTGCACACTTTCGACTTCTATGCGGTTCTCCCATCGTTGCAGGGCAAGCGTGATTTCACGCACCATATTGGGCAGGGCGACATCTTCGGGCTGGTCAATATATTGAAAATGATCCGAGCCAAATTCAGGGCGAAGAATATCCGTGCCTTTGAGGGTGTTGAGAATGTTAGCAATGCACTGATGAATATCATCAATGCCTTGCACCGCCTGCTCGTTAAGGTTCGGTGCAAGTTGCCAGTGGGTTGAGTGTATCGGATTTATATTCATAGCCTTGATGATACAAGGCTATTTGGGGTGGGGCTTTTAAATTGATTTAAAGAAAAGTGCAGTCAAAAATTCTAAGATTTTGACGGAGAAGTGAGCTTACCATCGCCTTGTTCAAGGTGTTTATGATTTTTCAGCGAAATACCATCTGCGATTACATCGCCACCGTTCACCTTGACATTGCCGTTGTTCACTTCTACTTCGCAATTATTGACGATAACTTTGCCGCTGGTGTGAATGGTTAAATCGCCTGATTTACGGTCGTGGGCAATAGTTGTGCCGTTTTTAAATTTTTTGAACCAAATGTCGCCATCTTGCACTGGCGTTTTGTCTTGCTCATTATAAATCGCTCCCAGCACGCAACCACCTTCGCCACGTGCATCGAGTAAAATCGCTACCAATTCTCCCTCATCAGGCAAGCAGTAAAACTGGTTTCCGCCTGCGTTTGGCGTGAGGAAAGAGAGCCACGCAGTTTCTAAATCTTCCAATGCGGGAATTTTACACCGCACTTTGTGACTTTTCGGGTCGATTGCCGACACAATGCCTTCTTGATAAGTCGCTCCAAAATTATGTGTTTGCATTCGTTATCTCCATACCTATCGTTAATAAATCATCAGGGATAAATTCCAACATTCGCACTTCGATATTGGTGATGTAACCTTGCGTGCGTGAAATACTGTGGCGTGATTGCTTGATTAAGTATTTGCCTGAAAACACACCTAAATTTTTAAGTAAAATGGTCGAGCCTGCCACCAGTTTCGGATTGCCAATCAGGGTAATATCGCCAGCACTTTGGTCTTCGTTTTGCTCGCTTAATGCCGCATCGCCTCTGGCATCAATCTGTTCTTGGCTTTCACCTCGGGTAGTAATTTTGAGCGTATCGCCACTTGCTGCCTGTGCTTGTTTCATCTTTGGGCGAAGTGCGTTGGCTTTTTTGCTTTTTTTTACCACTTTTTTACCGCTTGTATCAAAGCCCTTGATTTCCACCTGCTTTGCTGTGTCTTTAATGCGATCACGCAAGCGAATGCTAATACACTGGGTTTCGTCCAACACTGCTGCAGGCTCGGTTTGCCCGAGTTCGTCTTTATCGGTAAATACCAGCTGATTGCCCACAATCTTGAAACTGTGATGATATTCACGAGCAAGGCGTGCCAAAAATTCCACGTCGCGTTCTTGATATTGGGTAATGCGTTGAATCGGAATGTGGCGAATTTTGCCCACCACTTTTAGCTTTAACCGCTCAGCCACCATTGCCACCACTTGGGCGAGCGTGGTGTTCTCGTAGGCTTTGGGTTTTAATGTGCGGTTGGATTTGCTAATCCCTGTGGATAAGGCTCGCAAGGTAATGCTAGACGGGTGATAGCTGTATTCCACCTCATCAATCTCAAACGCCCCAATTTCAACCAATGGTTCGCCCTGATAGCCAATCGCCACTTTTAGCTTATCGCCTTGTGTCGGAAACCACTGGCGAATCCACTTGCCGTTGATGTCTTCAAACTGCACGGAGAGTTCGTCTGATTGCCCTTCGAGATAGTCGGTGTAGGTCAGCTCAATTAAGGACGGCTCAATCTCCGCCGTGATATTGGTTTTCTCATAAAAGAGCGTGAAATCAGGTTTTTGCACGTTACTCATCGGCATTTCCTCGCAACCAAGGCGGCAGATTTTCGTTTTGGGTTGGTTTCACATTTAGCACAGGGATAAACACGGTCGCCCCTGTCGGCAACACTTCGCAAAAGCTGATATGTGGATTGGCTCTAATAATCCGAGCATATTCCAGTGCGTCTCCATAGTAATAATAGGCGAGATGATCCCAGCGTTCGCCTTGTTTGACAGTGTGTTTAAGGACGGTTTGGGTCATTTTCATTCTCCACGTTTTCATCTTCACGCAACACGATCCAAGCGGTCATTTTGGCCACTGAATTTGCGGAATTATCCAGCCGCTCATTGATTTCAGTTAAAGCATTATCGGCAGGCGTAAACCAGTTATTCCATTCGCTATCAGCAGACGCCCGACTGAAACTCTGTTTCATTATTTGCAAATCATCATATACCGCAGACACATCACGGCTAAATTCGCTAATGGCAGGCAGATACTGGCGAACGCCCTCGAAAGCAGATTGCATTCCGACCAGTTCGCCAAAACCACCCAAGGCGTTGTCTAAATTAGCAAGCGTACTCGGCAAATACGCCAATGCGGATGCGGGGTCGTGTGCCAACTGGCGAACTACTGCAACGATGTTGCGAACTTCGTCCACCGCTCGTTTGCCTTGGTTGTAGAGTTCCACGCCACGGCTAACCGCACTTTTCACAGTTGAAAGTGTGTTGGTTAAGCCTTGCGGCAAAATCGAACCGAGCAAAGATTTCCCGCCTACATTTAATGCCGCACCCAATAGGCTGTTTTGCCCATTGCCGACAAATTCTCGCAAGCTGATATTCATCTCGCGAGCCAAGGCATTGCCTTTGGCATCGGTGAAAAGCGTGGTTGATGAAATATCGGTGATCACATAATTGCCTTTATATTTGCCTGTTCCCCAAATCAATGCCAAGGCTTCTTGCTTAGCTTTTGCTGCAAGCAAGGCTTGATAGCGACTTTCCACACCGCCGATTTTGTGATGCAGACGAATTGCAAAGGAAAACTCGGTAAGTTTTTCGCCCATTGCCTGCAAACGTGGCTTGCCTTTGAGTACTGCGTGTTCAGCAAAATCTGCAGAATGGGTTTCGGAAAAATCGGTCAGATTGACAGGCTCAAAGGCGATATTACCTAGCATAAAATACATTGTTGTTTCTCCTTAGTAGGCTCTCCGCATTTTCTGATCCATAATTCGTTCGATAGCTTTTTCTAATTCATACAAATTCATTTGCATACCTTGCTGAACTTGCTCTAACACGCCCTGATTCTGGCTACCGTTCACGTTAATGGTCGGGTTAAAATTGACCACAATGCCGTTGTGCTGATTGGTTTCGTTATTTGTCACCGCATTTCTATTTAGCGGTTGATAATCGCGAAGGATTGACGGATTTTGACCGCTTGAGTTTGGATTAAAATCAGGCGTGCGGTAATCCGCAGGCTGATTGATACCCAAAAGATTCCCCACAAAATTCGCCCCAAACTTAATATCGTCCCACAGCGTGCCGAAAAAGCCTTTTTTCTCGTTTAACAGCGGTTTAAAGGCGGTTTCAATGCCATTTAAAACAGGCTCAATTTTCACCGCACTTTTGGCTACCAGCGGTTCAACCGTTGGCATTTTTGGGGCTTTTATTGCAGGTGCAACCACGTTTTTTGGAGCAGCTTTATTGACCTTTTTCCCCATTTTATCGACCGCTTGTGTGGCTTGAAGGGCATTTTCAGCAATCCCAATGGCAAGCCCTGAGACGATATTTTCGCCATAACCTTTAAACACACGCGAAGGGGAATGGATCTTCATTTCGCCAGTAAACCAACCTTTGATAGATTGTCCTAGACTAATAACCCATTCTTTCGCTCCGTCCCACGCATTACGAATACCATTGACTAAGCCGTTGATAAGGTTAGAACCAAATTCGGTAAACTTCGCAGGTAAATCAATACCAAACCACGAAAGCACGCTAGAAAAGGCTTGGTAGAATAAACCGAGTGGCGACCAGTTGAGAATGGTGGCGGTGATGTTGCCAATGCCTGAGTTGAAGAAGGTAGTGATGTTATTCCAAAGTTGTCCAAAATAATCAGACACCCCTGCCCACGCACTCGAAACCCATTCAGTTGCTCCTGTCCAAATGCCTTGCACCCAGTTGCAGAAGTTTTGGAAGTAACCTGTGACTTTCGTCCACAAGTTAGAAAACCAAGCAGAAATGGGCTCCCAGTTGTTATAGATAAGATAGGCGGCAACGGCAATACCGGTAATAATCAAACCAATAGGATTGGTAAGTAATGCTTTTCCCATTGTAAAAATGGCAGTTTTAACAACACCTAAAACGGTGACTAATTTGTCAAATATCGGCAACAAAGAAAGTGCAATAATTTTAACAATGTTCAATAGCATGCCACCAAAACCAGAAACAAACGGCTTAATGAATGAAAATGCTTTTGATACAAGCCCAGCACCACTTTTTAATTTTAAGAATGCTCCCGTGATGGTACTAAAAATACCAATGATAAAAGACAACCCTGAAAAACCTGCTGCGGCCCCCAATCCAATCTTGAGTAAAGAGACAACAAGTTCTTGATTATTGCTAATTAAATCTGACACCCAATGCACCATAGGTATAAGCCCTTGCACAAAATTATTGATAACCGGCAAAAGTGATGAGCCAAGTGTAACGCCTACTTCAGTGAAGCTATTTTTGAGTAATTTCAGACTATTTTCTGTCGTGGCAGCTCGAGCAGCAAATTCCTTTTCCATTGAACCAAGATACTTTGCTTTACCATTTGAGTCAGTATCTTGTAACGTTTTCAAGCTGTTTTCTAAAACTTCCACATTACCTGCGAGTACAGCGACATCATCAGCATATTCCAAGCCGAATAAATCAACCAATGCCCCCATTTGTTTTTCTTTTGGAAGTTTTTGGATTTGTTTTAAGAAATTGGTTAAAGCCCCTTGAGCATCTTGCCCAATGGCTTTTTTCAGGTCTTTGGCATTAAGCCCCATTGATTTCAGTGCGGCTTGGAATTTTTTGCCACCTTTATCTGCTGTCATCAATTTGGTGAGCATGCCGTTAATTGCCGTACCCGCGACTTCAGGGGCTTTACCTAATGAAATAAAACTATTAGATAAGGCTGCGGCGGCATTTTCGGTTAAGCCAAATTGTTTTGCCACCCCCCCGATTCGCCCTAGTGTGCTTACAATATCAGACGCTTTTGCCGGTGAACTATTAGATAATTCATTAATAGCATCACCTAAATTTCCAATATCTTTAATCGGGATTTTGTACACGTTGGCGAGCTTTGCCATTGCATCACCGCTATCTTCCGCAGACATATCAAAGGCAACGGACATTTTGGCAATTGTTGTGGTGAAATCTTTAAGATCTGCTTCAGCTACTCCAAGCTGACCACCTGAAGCTGTAATGGCTGCAAGTTCCTCGGCAGTCATTGGTAAAGTGCGAGTAAGGTTAAGAATCTCTTTGGATAAATGAGCAAAACCTTCTGGTGTTTTAAAATCGACTACTTTTTTTACATCAGCCATCGCACTTTCAAAAGCAATCGCAGGCTGGGATAACGCCATAATGCTTGAACCAAGACCAGTTACCGTGGTAAATGCAGTTTTAAATGAACCTTTAGCAAGGTTAAACATTGAGTTAGTTTTTTGCTCAAGTGATAGCGTATTATCTTTTAATGATTTAAAGGCACCCGTTACTTCTTTAATGCCTGAAATCGCTCCCTTTACGCTGGCACCGATAACTAAACCTATTGCGAGTTTACTTGAGATCATTTATAGTTCCTTCAAATTGTTCAACAGTTAGGGAGAAAGTGAAATGTTAATGAAGCTCATTGATGAAGTATTTGGCATAATTGGCATCCTAATTGGTTTTCTTTTACTACTGATTGGCGTAGGAACTGCCTATTACTATTATCCAATGACAACTTGTGTTGTCGGTGGATTTGGGATCTTCACTTGGCTCGTTAATATGCTTGATATTTCTGAATCTCAAGCAAAAAAATTAGGGGTGATAACCGCTATCGGTTTAACCATTACTGCTATTGGTTTTTCGTTGTATTATTTCCCAAAAACAACCACTGCATTTTTATTTCTCATTGCATTGGGCTTTATTCTTGGACGTATTGAGAAAAGAAATACACAAAATCCCATCCAATCTTTTAACCGATTTTCATAAAGCCTTAAATAAATAACAACAAAGCCGCTTAAATAGCGGCTTTCGTGTAATTGGCTTTTATCTGCCGTTGGGCTTGAGTGAGCCACCGTTCAATATCATCAAGCGTCATTTCTTCCAAATCAGAATGGGAAAACCCAAACCAAAACGCCAAGTCTGCTAAGGCTGCGTCGAGTGTGGCGAGTTCAACTTTCCCTTTTGCATTTTTTCGACCACTTCTGCCGCACGTTTGAAGTCGGCAATATCCAACTCATCTAAATCTTCAGGCACTAAACCTGTCACGATTGAAAGCAGGCTAATACTTTGCTCAATATCTGTGCTGCCTTTCATCTTGCGAATATCTTTTGCTTTTGGACGGCGAATTTTTAACTCGGTGATGGTTTTACCTTCTCCATCTTGAATAGGGAAATCAAGGGCGACAATAACGTCAGACATAAAAAACTCCTTTGTGAGATTGTTTAACTTTCACAAAGGAGTTTACTTAAATGGGCTTTAAAGGTCGTTTAAACTGCTTTAAAGAATTACTGCCCGATATTGGTGCGATATTTTTGCAATACATCTTGACCGTTTACGCGGTAGATGTTGGCAAGCACATCCACAAAGAGGACTTCTTTACCTGCAAGGGTTTGCTTGATAGACATAATTTGGAAGCTGTCGGAATGTTCCGTAGCTTCTTTGTTCTTCAAGCTACCGCCTGTAGTTTTGTTAAATGCCACGTTCATAATGGTGACAAGTGCTTCTTCCGCAGCCAAGCCTCGAGAATCAAACACCTGCACATTAGAACGTGCCATCAGTTGCACGTTTTTATAAGGATTATAGGCGTTTACTCGCACTTCAGGATAGAAACTATCCCAAATCACTTCGCCTTCTATTGCATTTAACCCTGCAGGCAGTTTAATTGTGCCGTGTAATCCCAAGCCTTTGTGTTCAATAAACTCGAACTCGATGTCAGGCAATTTAAACTCTTTGGCTTTACCAAGTAGCGAGTTGCCGTTCATATACACATTGGCGTTCACAATCTGATGAATTGCGGTACTCATAATTTTCTCCTTCTAGCGTTGTGACACCAAGTTCACTAAATATTTACGGGTCATTACCGATTTATTGCTGATAAGCTCGGCTGGCAATTTCGGCGTGTATTCATACATCAATGGCACGTGACCTTTACTAAATTCATCGACTAAGTCAGTATCGTAGTCAAGGCTGACGCTATAACCTACGATTGACGGCAAGGCACGCAAATAGGTGTCTACCGTTTCCAATAGGCTGTCAATCAAGGCGTCATCAATCGGGCGGTCGATAAATTGCAACTCGGTGCGACGGATAGACTCATCAATCAAATCGCCTGTGCGCAACGCCGTTTCAAAATTGATGATATGGGTTACCGTTGGATAGTTTGACGAACGGTTACCCCATAAGCGGAAGCCTGTACCAAAGCTATTGAAAATCGTGGTAATGCCGACTGCGTTAAGTAGGTTGGTTTCCGATTGCTCATCGTCTACGCGAGCAGTTAAAGGCACTTCCATACCTATTACGCCTTGTAATTGACGGTTAGAAGTGGAGAACCAGTAGCCGTTGTCGGTATCGGTTTTCATCCGCAAGCCTGCCGCGTGTACCGCTAAACTTTCTAATGTATTACTTGAGCCAAGCGCATAGGGATAGAAATGGCGAACACGTTCAGAACTTGCGGAGGCATTCAATACACCAATCGGGCCGCGAGCTTGAATCGCTTTAGAAAGCGATGTGCCTTTTGGTAGTTGCACGTAAGCTACTGCTTTGAGCTGTTCCGCAAGAGTTGAAAGTGCAGCAGCACAACTTGCTGTTTTATCAAACTCAGGGCAGATTAGAATTTTTGCGTCCGCACCGTAAAGGTTGAAGCCATCACGCAATAACTCAAAACCTTTGCGTTTGCCAGTCGCTGAATCAATGCCGCCTTTGATGTCTTCTTCCGTCACTTTGGTTGGGTCAGCGTAATCGTAGGTCGCTTTTAATTCACTGTGTTTTGCTTTTAGGATAATTTCACCTGTTTGCAAATCTACGGTGTAATCGTCACCTTCCGTTAAAGTGCGGTCGGAAACTAAGGTTAAATTTAATAAGCCTACGTGAGCGGTTTGCGTACGTAATGTGTTGCTATCTTGTGTTAGCACTTCGTCGCTGACGTTAGTTTTGTGTTTTGCAGTGTCTAATACATTGACCACATATACTTTCCCTGCTGCATAACGCGATAGTACGTCAAAGGCATCAGGCAAGGTAAAGCCTTTATTTAAGATGACACCAAATTTTGAAAAGTCTTTGGTGGTTTGGCACACGGTGAGTTCATTCACCGCACCAATTGGGGCTGTACCGACGATACCGATAATCGCACCGTCCACAGTTTCCACCGCAACAGAACCACCTGCCACGCGTGTCGTTTTCGTCCCATGATGAAATGCCATAGTTATCTCCTAGGGTTGATTAGGTTTAAGGTTGTCCGCACGGCGATAAAGTGCGGCGGTAAATTTAGGTAAATCTTTGGATTCGCAAAGCTCCACTTGCCACGTTTCCGTTTGCACCATCAGCTGATATTGCCAAAGTCCGTCCGCTTCACCGGCGAACTCCTCACTGATCAGACTACAGGCGGTACAGTTGGTCGGCTTAAAGCCCACTACGGCCAGGCGAATTTTATCCAACATATCCACCGCACCGTGGTCGTCATGCTGACTACGGGCGATTACCGTAAGGGCAATCATTACTATGCGGCGTTGTTGGATAATGTCCACGCTGTCAATGCTTTCAAACTTCGAGCCGGCATATTGCACCAATACCGCACCGAATTCGTCGGTAAGGTTGTAATGTTCTAAATCATCAGGAAATAATTCAATGCTGAACTGTTCCGTTTTGTCTTCAATCCGCTTGCGGATGCTGTCTAAAATCGGGAGAGTGGCACTCATCTTAATATCCTGATAAATCCAGTTTCTGAGGGGCTTTTGTTTTGAATTTAAGAGCGGACGGCAAGTTGTCGTCTTGGGCGGAACCGAGTTCGGTTAAACCAAGGTGCAATTTGCCATTTTGAATTCGCTCCAAATCCTTCAAGGCTTGTGTGTGGGTTTCCTTCACATTATCCGGAAAGCCCTTGCCTTCCGGACGGCGTGAATACAACCAAAAACGCGCCAGTTGCAAACAGATATTGCGTACAAGTGTCGGCACTTGGTTTAACGGTAATACATAACGCGAGCGTAAATAACCGTCCACGATTTCCGTGGCGTAAGCGCAGGCGTTGTTAAGTACAGCTTGGTCTACTTCGGTAGCACGTGATGTATCGTTAGATAACGCAATCAGCGTGCTTTCGCTCATCACTTCCGTTAAATCTTGTGCCGAGATGTACATTATTGCTCGTCCTTATCTTTGTTATCTTGGACGTCTTTATCAGCTTGCCCGCTTTTTTTAGCTGCTTCCTGCGCTTTTTTCTCCGCTTCGGCTTTTGCCTTCGCTTCCTTTTCAGCCGCTTCTTGCGCCGCCTTTTCAGCTGCTTCTTCTGCCGCTAAACGTTGTTTTTCGGCTTCTGCTTCAGCTTCAGCTTGTTGGCGTTCTGCTTCGGTGTCGTCTAATACAATGTAAAGCGAATTTTTTTCCGCTTCTTCATCGGTCAGTTCGATTTTGTCTCCTTGCTCGTAGCGTTTACCGTTGTGCAAAATTGCTATCGCGGCGGCTACCAAATAGGCTTTTTTTTGTGTTTCGGACATGGTTATCTCCTAAAAAATAAGGTCAAAATCAACCGCACTTAAAACGGGTTTAAATGCGGTTTGAATCGGGTTTAAATACAGCCCTTGATTAAGTAACCGGCGGCTTTACCCACAATGTACGGTTTGTTGATGTCGGTAGTGCGAACAATTTCAACTTTACCGCCCACTTCTTTGTAGGTATCCACATACAAGCCGTTTTTACGGCGTACGGTATAACCAAATGATGGCTCGTAGATATTTTGTTTTTGTTCTTTTGATGCTGGCGCAACATAAGCTAACACAATCGCTTTAGACCAAATATCTTTCAACTCATTACTTTCTTCGTACACCGCTTCACCGATAATCACTTTGTCGATTTTTACTAAACGGGCAAAGTCTTCCGGTGTTAATACCGCAGTGGAAACGTATTTAATTTTTTCCAACACTTTCGGGTGTTCGCTTAACACTTCCCACACGTCACCGGAGATGGCGCAGACGTTAGGTTTACGACCTGTCGAACGTTTGATAGCACGGATACCGGTTTTAATCACACCAATAGGGTCTGAATTAGGGTCGGTAAATTGAGACGTGCCGCTTAAGGTCACTTTGTTTGTGGTTTCGTAATTGGCTTCGTCTAAAGCTAAGTCCGCACAAGCTTTTTCACGGCCAAGCGCGATAACATCTTGTGTTACACCAGTTGCGTATTGGCGTAATGGATAAACACCTTCGGTTTCATTCACTTCGCGGATGTCGATTGGGTATTCGATGTCATTTTCTTCTAAAACAACAGTCAATGAACCAATATCTTCTGGTGTTAAACGGTTTGATTTTGCGCGGAGTTCTCGTTTAGTGGTTTGTAAACGGAACGCTAAACGACCGAACGTTGGGATTTTGCCACCTTCTTTTTGCGTTTCAGCAACCGGGAATAACACTTCGGAAATCATGTTGCCGTTGTAATAACCTTGCGCAAGTTCGGTTAATACCGGGTCAACCACGCGTTGTTTTGATAAATCAGTCATGCATTTGCTCCTTATTGAGTGATTGCGTTAAATGCGGCTGTGTAGTCCACATTGTGTTCTTTCATATAAGCACGGACTTTTTTGTCCATGTCGATGGCGTCAGCTGACGTACCTTCGGCATATTGCACCGTGCCGTCTTCTGCGCCTGCGGCTTTGTCTTTGGTCGCTACTTCGCCAAATTCCACAATTTGCGGCTGAGCTTCCAAAAACGCTTTGATTTTGCCGTGTAGGTTTTCACCTTCACCAAACTCAACCACGCCACCTGCGGCAGTAGTCGAGCCGTAATTCAATAAATCGATGGCTTGTTGTTTCGCCACTGGGGCAAGTTTGCCCGCTTTCACTAAACCTTCGGCAAAGTCGGCATTGTCGGTTTTGGCTTGATTCAGTAATGCTTCAGCTTTTTCGGCTTTCAACTGTTGGTTTTCTGCCTTGAGCTGTTCAATTTCTTCAGGGGTCATTTCAGGTTCTCCTTGTGGTTCTGAAGGTTGATTAGGTTCATTAAAACTAGGCATTGGAATACCTGTTTCGTCTTGTTGATACCGCTTTAAATCATTGCGAATGGATTCTTCTTGCACGCTTGCCACCAAATAATCCGGCACGGCTTTGTCCGCTTCTTCCTGTCCGTGCGTGCCGATAATCCAATCCCGCAAGCGACGCCAAAGACTGGCTTCTGCCCAATCGGAAAAGTCCACCACACCTTGTTCGTTTTCCGCAAATTCTGGGTTGCGTAAGCCTTTTACAGCTGGTGGCATCGCTCCTAAAAAGCCGACATGGCGTAAATACAAGTTACCGGGGCAAGGGTTATTCGGGCTGTCGGGCAGATAAAAAGAGGAAGAGATTTTCTTGAATCGCCCTTTTTCCACCATTTCCGCGAACTCGGGATCAATTTGGTCGAACTCGGCTTTCAATACATCACCGTCTAACTCAAGACGTTTTACCCAGCCATAAGCAGGGGCGTTGTGTTTGGGGTGACCGATCACCGCAGGGGATTCGTGAAAGTTCACATCGTAGGCGTTTACTGCGTTTTGCAAATCGGCTGTGGTAATTTCTACTTCTAAGCCATTTGCATCAGTGCGTTTGCCTGCTTTGAAAATTTCGATTAGTTGCATAAGGTATCCTCGTTTGAATACCGCTAGCATAGGAGAAAATGATAGGTTTGGATTTTAAAGTGATTGAAAGAATAAAAGGGGGAAAAATTCCGCTTGAAGTGAAATACACATAACCCATAAATCTAAAACGGTTTAAGATGCGTTTAAATGCGTTTAAGTGCGTTTAAATTTTTTAAGATGATAAATTACATTATTTTTAAATTAAAACGCCACAGCGCGAATTTGTGGCGTTATTTTGATTTTTAGGATTTATTTCAAATTTTGGTTAATTTGACGTTGCAAAAGTGCGGTGGCTTTTTTCAGAAGTTTTTGTTCGTCTTGAGCATTCACGCCCAACCATGGACGCGCAGGAATTTTAGATTGTTTAGCATAGACGGTATTACTCCCTTTTCCAAATTTTAACCGCTTGCCTTTCTTCGGTCTAATTACGCCACCGAATTGGTGCAGTTTGGCATATTTTGCATCGGAACCAAACTCAAGACGATTATCATCATAATTGTATGCTGTCTTTTGTGATAAATAACCGCCCTGTTTTAGTATCTGATCATTTCCTTTTATTTCTCGTGTAATAGGGGAAAGGGATTGCCATTTTTTACCATCGGGCGCAACTTCAGCTTTAAATCGGTCGGCGTGAATTTTCTTCAAGGTTTCGCCCAATAAGCCATAAAGTTTGCGCGGGTGTTGCAGTTGGCTCGCAATGCCGGTGAGCTTCTGAATCGCCTGATTGTCGTTAAGGGTGATCTTTAACATAGATTTTCTCTTGCTTTAAATTCGGCGCGGGCGTATAGTGATCTTGCGGTGGGGGTTTCCTACTGGAAAGGTTGCTTGGCATAAGCCCGCATTATCCTGTTCGAATCAGGCAAACCACCGCGATAATCACAATTCTCCATATAACACTTCAAAACGTCCTAATGCGCTTAAATCTTCTAAACGACTTGCTGTTCTGACCATGTTCAATTTATGTGGTAGTTTCTTACCACTCAACACGTCTTTTAGCTTGATTTCATAGTCCATTTTAACCGCCACTTTACCTTGTTCGGTTTCATAGACGAATAACAGGGTCGGTTGTTTTTGTTGGTCGTCCAATAAAATCGCCTTCGGATGGCGTAGCTTTTCTGGCAATTGTTCCCAAAATTCTACAGGCAGGCTGATTCCCTTGGCTTGTTTGCTGTCGCGTAGTGCATGCAATACGTCATCATCACGCACCGCAATCACCGCACTTTGTGGGGCTTTATCCAAATTGTCTAATTTGGTGATCACGTTTTCCGGAATCACGCCCACGTATTTCATGTTGCCACGTGCGATTTTTTGCGTACTTACGGTATCCACCATGTCTTTCATCGCACCGTTTAACAACACCATGGCTTTCGGATTTTTCAGCACGTCATCAATCAACAGACTGGCTAAGTGCGGTTCTGCTGTCGTCATTTTTTGCAATAACAACTTGTCCACGTCAACATCGCGTGATTGCGTTAGGCGTTCAAAGTTGTACGGTGCAAATCCCACGTCATAACCTTTCGGCACACGTACTGTTCGTGGATTGCCGGAGCGAACGCCTACCAGTTTTTCTTCCCACTCAATTTCAGGCGATTGGCTCACAGTTTTACCCATTTCGGCTAAGTCGTCTTCATCATGCGCTGATACAGTGCAATGGCAACCGTACGCTTTGATTGGGTAATAATAGCGCCAAAACGGATCAGTCGCAGGCAGAATTGTGCCATCTAACGCAATATGTTCTTCACGTGGGTGCTCATTATCGTGGTGATGATATTCCCAATAAGGCAATACATCTACTAAGTCTAAATGCTGCTTTAAACGCCCACGGTTATAGGCGCCATAAACGTTAGTGTCGTAGATAATGCGTGTGCGCCAGTTGCGACCTCCGTTATATTGCCAGCCGGTATTTTCCACAATCTCGTCAAAACGCTTACGAAATCCCTCTAAGGTTTCACCATTTGCGATAGCATCATCCACCGCTTCACGAAATGCCGTCAGCACTTCGTTACGATTCGCACCGGCAACCATGAAGAAATAATCATGTTCTTCGCCCAGCACGTCTAAATAACTGTTGGTCGGTAAATTGAGTTTCTTCTCAAAATATTTGACCTGTTCTTCAAAAGTGAACTTCATGCCAAATCTCCCCTAACCCCTCTTTGCTAAAGAGGGGGACTTGGTGCGCTCATCTTCTACGGATTGACGACCAGCAAAGTGTGCGGTGGTTGATGCCCACGCCATCACCTTGCCATATTCAGCGAAACTCAATTCAGGAATTAAACTGTCGAGCTGATGACGGAAGTCTTCCAGGCTTTCCGCCTGTGAAAGTTGGTCTTTGATGGTTTGTAGCCATTCCTCCACGAACGGTTCGCCTTCGACTTCCAACTGCTCACCAATGCTGTCCACGATAGATTTTGGAATTGGCTCGGCAAAATCCACCTTATCCGTTCCCTTCTTTTGTAAAGATAGGCTAGGGGAGATTTCTTGCACCACAATGTCGCCTTCTTCAAAACCATAGGTGCGCATTAAATATTGCTCGGTAAATTGCACGCCCAAGCCAACCAGTAAGCCATCACGTTCCGCTTGGGCTTTGTCAATGCTTTCCTGTTCGTATAAATCAAAGGTCGGCAGGGTTTCTACACTGAAATTCAGCTCGCAAATCCATGCCAATAATTGATTGAATACGCCTTCCACAAGGCTTGCGTCGTCATCGCGAATGTCGAGCGTCACTTCCAAGCCTGCCGTTGCACTGGCGCGATTGGCTTCCGCCTCGGTAGTTTGGTTTTGCCCCAGTAAAGCAATGGCAATTTCGGACTTGCAGTAACGCAAGAAATCATCAAATACTTGGGAGGAGCCGCTTTTGCTTGCGCTTTCCAGCATATCAATGGAACTGTCATCAGGGATTGCTGCCACCGCTGTGCCGAGCATTTCTTCCATACTGTCCAGCAGCTCATCCACTTCATGGGATTGCGCTTGACGAGGATGTTTGCCGACTAGCCAAGGCGAACCGTATTTTTCCATGAATTCGAGCCAGAATTTAAAGCCACCTTTTTTGAACGTTGCCGCCCAGAAACACATAGCGAGGTCAGCGCGTCCGTAAGGATTCATATAGTCCGCTTGTTGTGTCGCAAGTAGGAATTTCTTTTCCGGCACAAGGTCGCCGTTGCGGTTATCTTTGGTGCGGAGCATTAAACGGTTTTCTTCATCGAACACAAACCATTCCTGCGGTTTACCCACCACAGCAACAGGCAATAATAATCCGTCTTGGTTTTCCCACATGACTTCCAAGGCTTGGTAGCCAAACAGGGTAGCATCTAAAATTTGGTTGATAATTTGCGAAATCGGCAAACGGTCAAAAAGTGCGGTCAAAATCTCGTCTGTTTTTTCATTACCGGTTGGGGTAATGCGCCATTCAAGCCCCTTAATTGCTGCTTTTCTGCGACGCACACAGCCACCCACGTGGCTGTCGGATAGGATTTCGCGATAAGCCGAAATGTCCTTGCCCATTTTTTTCAAAACAGGATCAGGGTTGGGTAAATAGTGCATAAACGACCAAAAGTCGATAGCTTTGGCGCGGGTCGCGATAACGCCGATTAAATCTTGTTTCTTCGCTGTCATAGTTAATATCCTTGGGTCATTTTGCGACTGACGCGCGGTTTACGGCTGTGTGCCATTACAGGTTGCATAACAGCTTCTACCGCTGATGTTAAAGCCAAGAAACACGCCCACGTGCGGTCGGCGTGTCCGTTGCTGTCGCTTTCTGCGGTAAAGCGTGGCTGTCCGTTTGAGCCTGTAACCTTTTTCAATTTGTGCAAATCTTCTCGCAAATCGCTGTTGCCTTGCGGAATACGAATCTTGCGGTCTTCAAAGGCGGTTTTACCAATGGTGGCCATTTTGAGTTTAGTGGAAACATTAAAGAGCGTGCCTTGAATACGTTTGCCGTGTTCATACTGAGCGTCTTCTACCATTTTTTCGCCCATTCCGGTTTGGTCGAGGTTTCCGCCTACTACGTGATATTGTTTCATAACACGGTTAAGTTCTTCCAACTGTTCGCGCAATGGCACGCGTTTGAGTGTAATGAGCTCACGCGTCCAATAAATATCGCCGACCAACTCCAATACCCAAATGACGGTTAAGTCACCACGCGCGGCAATATCCATGCCCACAAAACAAGCGCCACCTTGATAAAGCTCGGGCTTGCCGGCATCAGAATGTTCTACGGCATCAATCAAATCGTAAGATAACCATGCACTTGCTTCGTCTAACCATTTGAGTTCGAACTCTTGTGCCCATGCATCTTCATCATTCAAGCCGCGACGGAGTTGGTCAATGTCACGTGGTAAGCCGTCCGCTACCGCTTGATAAATATCAACGGTATGGCGTGACCATTCAGTGTTGTCTAGGTCAGTCATCAATTCATAAAATTTATTGCCTTTACCATTTGGCGTAGAAACTACGCGCAATTTCCAACCAGCAGATATGACGGGGAACAGGGCTTTCCAAATTTCACGACTATCTGCATGGAAGGCAAATTCATCTAGAAATACATTCGCAGAAAACCCCCGTGCGGTGTCAGGATTAGCAGGCAGTGCGGTGATTTTTGAACCGTTAGGGAAGACAACTTCAAGGGCGTTAATAGTGGTATCGTCTTTGAAAGGCACTTCAAGTACTTCGCAGACCATACCCAAGGCTTCAAGATGGCGTTTTACGCCTTCATTCATGGCTTCTTTAGCTTGGCGCTCACCGCGCGATAAAATCACCCAGCGAGTGCGTTCGCCTTTAGCTTCTGCGTCTAAACAATCCAGTACAATTTCAAACGTGGTCGTAAATGTTTTCCCTGTTTGTCGGGCAAACATCGCCACTTTGAATCGGCTTTTATCATTCAGCCAACGCTTTTGATAGTCATAAAGAACGGTATTATTCGATGCCATAAACTGCTTTTACCATTTGTTGAACATCTGCCAAACTAACACCCTGTTGCTTACCTGCTTCTTCCACTGCTTCTGCAGCACGTTTAATGGTTTCTTGACGAATGGCTTGCTCGCGTTTAAAACTTAAACTTTCAGCCTGTTCCAACCGCTGAATGGCTGACGATAGCAGTGCCAAATCTTTCGGCTCAGCCTTGCCGTTTTCACTCATACCGATAGAGGTTTCAAAAGCAAGGTTTTTCACGATTTCCATGAGCAGTTTGCCAATATCACTTTGTGGTGCCTCGCCGAATTGCTTCGTCCAAATCTCAGCGACTTCACGCGCATTGCGAATTTTGCTTGCCATTTGTTCCATACTGCTTGCATAACGATTAAGACCTGTGCGGCTTAATTGATAGCTGTCATCTAACCCGCAATCGCGGATCAGGTCGTTGATTTCTTCAAGGATTTGCGCTTGTGAAAGGCGTTTGTCCCGCAACATCATTGCCAATTGGGTTTTGATATTAGGTGGAAGCAAGTCCACTTTGCTTGCACGGCCACGTGTATTTTTGTCAGTCATTTAAACCTCCTTTAAATTAGGTTTAAATCTTTGGACTTGGCTTTTTTACGCCGTCCACGAAAGCGCGACCTTGTGCCACATCCAACCCACGCTGTGTGATAGTAGCCACGAAGAAATCTTTGCCGTTATTGTTTAAACGAGCCAGCGTAATTAAGCCTTGCTCTTCAAGCCATAACAGGTGGTTTCGCACTAAGTCTCGGCTAATATCGTGGCCATACATATCTAAGCAATCATTTAAAATGCTTTCATTGGCATCATAACCACACTCTTCAAGCGAGCGCAGAATCACCAATCGTTGGTCTTTTGTGAAAATATCTTGGCGCATCATTCTTTGTTTACCTCTTTTTCAATTAACAACTTCACTTGATGGTTAAGACTGTTGATGTTGGTATTTAATACGTTGGTTGTGCCTTTCATTTCCGTCATTAATAAACGCAAATCGGACACTTCTTTTGAAGTTGGCAAATGTCTTAATTCGCCTTTGACTTCCGATAGGCTTTTTTCGTTGTTCTCAATTGCCCTGCGTAAGTCAGCAACATCAGTTTTGCGAGCATATTTACTGTCCATCGTCAGCCAAAAATATGTCCATACAGCCCCGCCAATCGCCACTACAATTGCCCAATGACGTTGCACAAAATCCAGTACTTCTATCATTATTTAGGTTCCTTTTTTTGGCAGATTTTTTCATATGTCAGGTTATGGTTCAGCACCTGCCGTTTAGTTTCTTCGGTGTCTTTACGGCTTGGGTAAATAAGACCAAATGCTGAACATCCGCTAGTCTTCACGGAAATAACCTTTTGACTGCAACTGCTCATCAACAGACTTGCCAGACAAAGTGCGGTTAGTTTCAGTAATGTTTTTTGCCGTGTTTGCATTTTCTAACTCCTGGGCGACTGCGGCCGCTTCACGTTTTACGAATTCGATCTCTTCTTGCTGTTTGCGAATTTTGGCCGCTTGCACGCGACCATGGATAAACACACCAGCCAAAACGGCGAAAGCCGCCCCAACAATATAAAGATTAATCATTGTTGCCCCCTTGGCTATTTCTGCTTTGCATCGCATTGGCGAAGCCTTTCGTTGCTGCGCCACCGCCGCAAAAAATAGCAAATGTCGTAAACAATTCGCCGACATAACTACGATCCAACCATACGGTATAGACCAGCACGCCGGCCATTAATAGCGCGCCAAAAAACTGGATGAACGCAGTCGTTGATAATCGTCCATCATTGTTGGTGATCAGTTCTTTCATTCCCATTTTCTTTTTCCTTTTTGAAATAATTTTTTGGCGCTGAAACATACCCCCCATAACACTGAAAACAGTGTAATGCCACGCACTTCTCGTTCCATTATGGTCTCCAACGTGTATAAAAAACGGTGGCGGCGGTCATGCCTTTATTTACAACTCGGTTGCGTTGCGCGTTATTGCTTGATTTCCAGCCGCGTGAAAATGATTTTTTAGACTTTGCTGAATAGGTTGGCGCGCTCATTTACTACCCCTTATATAAGTGTTCTGTGTTGATAATTTGCTCGGAATCAAGCCATGTCCAAACATCAAAACAAGGGCAGTCTTTAATCCACTCATTCGGGGTGATTGTGCCGTCGCCATTAACGTCTGGACTCAAATCACGATGTCCACAAATGCGTGCGCTGGGGTGTTCGCTCTCTAGTTTTTGCAATAATTTGTGCAAGGCGAGCCATTGTTTTTCGGTATATTCACCATGGTTTTTGCCGGTTGTGGTAATACCACCAACAAGACAAATGCCTAGTGAGTGTTGATTATGACCTTTCACGTGCGCACCAATTTCGCCAACCATTCGGCCTGTTTCAACCGTGCCGTCAGTGTCAATTACAAAGTGATAACCAATATTAGGCAGATGCGGGTTGAATTTTTTGGCTAAAATTGGGTCGCGTTTAAAGCCGCGTTGTGAGTGCCAGTCATTAATACGTTGAGCGGCGGTTTGATTAACTGTTCTTAGTTGCTTGCCGTTACGAGTAGCGGAGCAATGGATCACAATTTTTGTGATAGGTAAAGATAAAGACATAAAAAAACTCCTTTTGTAAGACTACAAAAGGAGTTTAAAACGGATGTTGTTTTATTGATTTTAAATTGATTTAAAGACGTTATTTGCGCATAAATTCAAACTCTTTCATTACTTCGCCCATATTAATACTTTCCGGCAGAGGCAAACCAAAACAGTCTTTATAGTTGCCTAAAATCGGCTCATTTTTTAACTGTCCATCATATAGGCTCATGGCTTTACCATTCAACGCATAAAAGCGTTTAACCGGGTCTTTTACTTTGTCGTAATAGAAAACATATAGCGATGATGGTGCTGATCCCACAGAGATATAGTTACAGGCGAGATAGTAATGTTCACCAACTTTTCTACTTCGACAACTTGCTGCTTTACCACTATTTTCCGGAAGCAATTTATAAAGGGCTACTTGCACATCTGAAGTTTCCTCGTACGTTGGCGCATTTAGGTCTTCATCTTCGGAACAGGCGGTCAATGAGCAAGCTAGCACACCAGCAAAAAAGGCACATAGTAGTTTTTTCATGTTTTTTCCTTAAGTTATAAATGGTTCGGCAAAATCATACTCCAATAAAATTTATTTTGCTCATAAAAAAACGCCCTTTCGGACGTTTTTTGTCATTTTTATCGGTTATGAGTTACCGAACATATCAAACTGGCGTCTTGCGATTTCTTCTTTTGTGATTTTTTTCACTATCTGATAAATCCACTGCATTGATACGTTGTATTTTCGTGCGAGTTCACGGTGATTTGTGCCGTTGAATTCGTTGAAAATCTTCCGGTCGCGTTCATTTAGTAATAAAACAAGGTTTCGTGGAATATAAATCACCTCACCGCCCCAGCATTGTGCGATATGGTTTGCCACTTCAATGCTGATTTGCTGGGCGAGTTTTGGCTCAATATCAGCGATTTTTTCTTTAATTTTTACTTCTGTATGCTTTGCTAAATCCGCCAAAATTTCAGGCGCTTTTTCATTAAACGTTTCAATTTGTTCATTGGTTGCATTCAACATAGCCACCTCTACTGGTTGGACGATCACTATTTTTCAAAATTATAGCGATTTTACAAAGCGTTGTGCGGATTATTTTTGTAAGTCAAGTCTTTACTTAAAAATAATTACTTGATTTATAAATAAAAAAACCGCCCTTCGGCGGTTAAAAAAAGTTCATTTTTGCTGTTTATCTTTCCACTTTTTCCATACATCATAGCCTGGCAAGTGTTCCACCGGCTGGCCTAGCTGATAAAAACGCTCAATATATAAAATGGTGTTTTCAATATCATCATTGCCGTGATTAGTGCGTTCTGCCTGTTGTCGTTCTGCGTTATTTACGGCGGCAGACCCAGTACCGGAAAAGAGTGGTCGGTTCGTTTCCATCACTTGCATTAAGTAGCGGTGATTGTTAAGCGGGGCGAGATTTCGGCTTTCTCGTCGCTTTTTCTGCACTGAATTGACCGTCTCACTCAAACAGTGAGCTAATAATTGAGAAGGTGGGAATAAATCTAACACTTCGCGCATTAATTTAACCGCTCTTGAGTTGCTTAGCGCTGATTTATCCGGGCGAAATAGTGCAATGTATGAAACTAAAGGGCGCGCCACGCCATATTTTAACTCGGTAAGCAGCCCTAAAATTTCGCGCCCCGCTTCATCTTCTAAAAGTTGGTCTAAATGAATATCGGAGTGGCATACAGGACAGCGGCATAATTTCATAGACCACCTCTTGCTTGCCATTTTTTCAATCGCTCAAGCACTAAACTGGCCATATCATCGCGTAAAGAGCCCACATTAAGCACTTGAATATTCATCCCTCGCTTAGCGTAAATTGGGTTCACTACGCCGCGCACAAACGCATTGAGCGCGTTTTCTGAGCCGTCTCGCACAAGCCCTTGTTTGCTCATTTCAATCCAAATGGCGCGAATTTTGTACGCAATTCGGCTTTTTACAACCGCACTTTTCCCACTTGGCGAATGATTTTGGCGGCTGGTTTTCTTAAATCCTTTGGCTTCCATTTCTGCTTCCACTTTCATTAACTCTGCCACGCTCATTTCTTTGCATGATGTTTTCCCGGTAACGCGCTCAAGCATAGCGCGGTAGCTATATTCATCCATTGCCAGTTTTTGCTTGGCTATATGAATTAGCTGGATCAGCTTTGGTTTAGTTTTATGCATTGTTTATTCCTTTTTAAAACACATTACTCAGCCCACTTCATCTAACTTACCCCCCTCTTTTGTAAAGAGGGGTTAGGGGAGATTTAATGGGCTGTAAATGGGTTTTATCAATCTAACCCTGACCACTCATGATATGCGATAGTCTGGATAACCAAACTAAGATGCACATCAAATAACTCTTGTTCTTCTGGCTTCCCTTTCGGGTAGATTGATATATAAATATTTTCATCTTCCTCCAGCTCCCAATCACAATAATTTTCTTCAACAATTTGCTCAACAAGGCTATCAACACAATCGTGATCGCTTTCATACTCTTCACTTTCACTTTCTTTTATCTTCGCCTCTATATCTTTGACTGTTGGTTCTTTGCTACCAAAAACGATATATTCCCATTGATATTTCATATTTTATCCTTAGTCGATAGGTGGTTGTGGCAATGGTTGCCAGTGGGTAACATGTGCACATTCGCCATTAAAGCCATAAAAACGATTTCCCTTTATCATATAGGCGAAGAAATATGTAGACCTTTTATCTACATCTTCTTCTCGACCGAAACAAATAACAATATTGCTTCTTTCTGAACCATCATGATCAAATATTGCTGGTAATTCGTCAGAACACTTAATCCATCCATTGTTTTCGCTCATTTTTTCACTTCCAACTTAACCGTTTCTTTCCCATTCACACCGTGATTCAGTGTAACTTCTTTGCCTTGTTTATAGCCTGCACTTTGCGCCAAGCCGTAGTCTTTAGAGTTTCCTTTCTCGCGTATTTTGGTTTCGCTCCATTTCTCTTCTTTAAACGCTTCTGCTTTGTAAGCTTCCATTTTTTGCTTTTCTTCATGTGTCATTGCAAACTGTTTTACGTTTTGATTCACGCCGACAACCCAGCCTTCGCAAAATGAATCGCCTCGCGCAACCAGCGTACTACGTTTTAGACGTTTGCTTTGGGTGTCTAAAAACGCTTTGCGTGCTGCTTGTAATCGGCGATATAGCACATCAAAACAGTAAGACGCGATTTCAGGTCGTTCTTCTGCGCCGTAAAATACAACATGCATTTTGTTTTCGCCGTAATCGTTGCCCGGATAAGTGTTAGATAAATAGCTTTCAACTCCAAACGCCTTTGTAATCACAGAGATCAGCATATGTACATATCTGGCAGATTTCATAGCAGTTTTCTGCTTAGCATGGGCTTGGCTAAATTCAACTTGTGACTGATTAAGCTGATTCTCCGCCATTAGTTTTTGCGCCATTGCTAGTGCGCTTGCCGCTTCATGTGGGTTTGTTGACTTACTCAAGGCCAACAGTTTTTTTATTTTTCTGAGTAGTTTGTCTTGTTCCATATTCACCCCAACACTGGCGCCATTCGCCACGCCACACTTTTCATCTCTCTGCTTGCTGCCTGTAATAGCAACAACGCCCCTTTTTCATCATCAACCAGCCATTGTTCTTTTGCTGCTTCAATTTGCTCCATAATTTGCGCTAGTTGCTCGGTGACTTGTGATTTATTTTCAGTCATACTTCCTCCACTTCAACCACGTCATCAATTTCTGTAATGGTGTGCGGTAGTTTATTTACATCGCACACATTTAGGTCGCACATGTCTAAAACTTGTTCGTTGCTTTCTGCTTCAACAACGGCTTCTACTAAACAGTAAAAACGTGCTATATATTTCGCCATGATTTCCTCCTAGAAAGGTTTTCTAATTACTCGGTCACAAAATGCGCCACGCCATTTGCACCATTCTTTATTTTTTTGGCCGCTCGCATTTAACTCTGCGATTGCCCATTGTTCCTTGGCATCTTGTAAGTCGCCTTGGCGTTCACTTTCTGCCGCTTTTTCACTGTAATATTTGAAGCGGTTAAACTTGTGGATATTTTCCATTTTTTTTCCTTTTATGGTTGGTTAAAACTTATTATGAACGCCCCTTAAATTAGGGTTTAAAGAGCGTTTAAATAGGTTTTATTCCTGGTCTAACAAGCCCACGATTAGGCTTAGAATTACCCCGATAATCAAATAGGACACCGGGTTCAATGCCTAGGCCGGCATTATTTTGCCTCCTGTTCAAAAGGGGTGATCACAAAATCTTCCACGCCGGTTTTAATTGTTACACCCGCCACTGTTGCGGCTAATTCAGGCTCATTTAACATGGCCTCTTTGTTGATTTCTTCCTTGGTGCGAATAAAACGAACCAGGCCTAACGTATGCAAACTTTCAATCACGCTCTCTGTGCCGCGAATACCGACTGACGGTGGGCGTTGTCGCCATTGCACTTCACCGGTATTGAAAGTGCCTGTTTTGGTTTTGCCATTTAATGTCAATTCATCGCGGCGGCTTTCACACCAGGCTTGCACCGCATCTTGTTTTGGCGCGAGCTTTTCTTTGATTGCGTTCATTAAAGGCGCGTATTCTTCGGTGATTGCAGCCAAGCGGTCGTTTTGTTCAATCGCTAGGCGTTCTAATTCGCGGTTTAAATCGCCGATCTCTTTAATTGCCACTTCCACTTCATCGCGCGTTTGATAACGCACTGCAAAGGTGTCGGTTTTAATTCGGGTTGGTTTTTTTGCCATTTTTTCCTCCTTGTTTTTAGTGTAAATAACTGCGCCAAATTACCTTGATGCCTTCGACCATCATTTGATATTCGGCAAAATGCACGCCGTCGTTGCCTTGGATATACGCAAGCGCCTGGCCTGTTTTTTCAAATTTCTTCGTTAATGCGTTCGGTTCAATGCGTACGCGCGGTTTGATTTTGTCAAACTCAATGCTTAATACATGCAAGCCCATTTTGTTTAACTCAAACACGCATTTTTGCGTTTGTGATAAGTAACCTAGGGCGATTTTGTTGCAGCCGCCAAACACTGGATGTGGTTTAGTTTGCTCGCGCAAGGTGTTGTTTTTTGTAATGCTTGTCATTAGTTCGCTCCTATCATTTGTGCTTGGGCGGTTAAAATGAGGTCTAGTGTGATGACAGTGCCTTGTCCTTTCGCTGTCATGCCGGCTAGGCGTAAATATTGAGTTAAAGCGCGTAAGCCGCCCGCCTTGCCACCGATGTCATAAAGGACGGTCATTAAATCCTTGTCGGCTATATCAAGCCCCCAGGCTTGCGCGATGGCTTTAATATCGCCTTTTGTGCTAGATTTAAGCTGTTCTCGTCTTCCCAATCTCGTCCAAAGTCTGGCGTATTCGTGAGCCTGGTTCACTCCACCTTGCATTTTGGTATAAACCTTATCGTTACCGATTAAGGCAAAACCCACATCGGCTTTTTCTTGTAAGTAACGCAATTCTTCAATAGCGTCATAGGTCAGGTGATCGCTTTCATCGACAATCACTAAGCCGTCCGTACCTTTTAGTCTGTCGCTAATCAAACGGCTTAATGTATCTTTGCGACGTGGTGCGTCTTTAATTCCAAGTTCTAAAGCAAGTTCATATAAAAATGCGCTAAGACTTGCACGGCTTGGGCTAATGGTAATCATCCACACGTTTTGATTACGTTTTTTGTATTCGTCTGCAGCCTTGGTTTTACCCACACCGCTTGCGCCATAGATAGGCACAATGGTTTTACAAATTCGTGCTGCATCAAGGGAGAAAAACACCTTGCCAGCTGTCGGAATCTCAATAAAGTGCGGTGCTTCTACAAACACTTTTTCTTTCTTTTCACGGGTGGCAAGCCAGTTGTTTAATGCGTATTCAACCTTTTCTACATTGCCAGCATAAGTGCCTTTTAAATACGCACTTAATGCCCCAGGATTCACGCCTGATTGTGCGGCAATCTCGCGCTGGGTGTAGGTTTGGTTGTCTAAGAGTTGTTTGATTTGGTTAATTAGTGTCATAATGTTTTTTCCTTAATCATTCGGAGGTTTTATGCTTCATTTTTTAGAAATGGATGATGAAGAGCTTGAATCGCTTGTTCATCAAGTTGCCGTTAAACAAACTGACAGAATGCGAACTTACTTAACTCCTGCTTCTATGAATCAACTTCGGTCATTTCTTGCCATTACTGATTTTTCTCTTTCATCGTTAGAACCCTTATTTTCTGAACTAAACAACCGCTTTTGGTTATTGGATACACCAGAAAAAATAGAGCAATTTATAAAAAACATCGCCAGTCAATACGGTTTTAGCCGCGCTTTAACATTTAGTCTTCTAATCTACTTTGAATGGCGCGCTTTAACGCGTTCCGGTAGTTTGCAAGCCGTTTTAGAATCAACGGATAATCTTTTTCAAGGCTCAACAATTCTTCAGCCAGCTCCAACTTTCTGGCGAGCTGTGACAAGCTATCAGCTTGCCATTCAGGAATTTCTCCCCAGTTGGCTTGATGAATTTCAGAACCCTGAGTTCTTTCGCAACCCTTAACGCCTTTAACAAATAATCTTTTTATCCGGGCGTCAGTAAGTGCATCTAGGTCGATTGCTTCAAGTTGCATAAATACTGGTTTTTTCATTTTAAAATCTCCTATAAATCGGCTTTAAACTTGTTTTAAAGCCCTTTTGCTTTCTTAGCCATGGCTAAGTAATTGTCTAAACCTTGATGGAAGGTGCTGACTTTTTCATCTTCCAACAATACTTCCTGCTTACGCATCGCATTGCCTTCTTGGTGTACCACTTCCCACACTTGCGGCACGCTTGGGGTATCATCAAATTCCACCTCTGGCATGCATTCCGCCACTTCTTGTACTTCCATTTCCTGTGCAGCTTGTGCTGCTTTTTTGGTGTGGCGTACAAATTCACGTTCTTTGCGGGAATGGTCTTGCGCCGATTGCGTGTCGCCAAAGGCGGCAGGGCGTGTGCATTCGGCTTCGGCTAAATACGCGCCGTCTTGGCTATACACCCACACTCTGTCGTGTAAGCGATTCGGGTCATAGCGCACCACCACACGTTTGTGGTTCGTGCCAATCAAGTCATAAGCCTCATACCGGTTGCGTAGGCCTTGTCTTTCACCACCGCATTTCAATTCAAAGGTGCCGTTGGCTTTCAAGGTTACTTCTTCGTGTAATGTGAGCAGATAACGCAACTGCTCCGGTGTTGCCAGGCGTTTTTCCACTAAGGCAAAATCGCGCTCAAAGGCTTGTTCAAAACTCAACTCACCTCGGCAAATTTCCGTTTCACGATTCAGGCGTTCGTTAAACATCTGAATGCCTTCTTCAAGGGCTAAGATAAAACTTTCATAATCCACCCCGGCTTTATTGCCTTGGTAGTTGTCGGGCTTATCCAGCGCGTTATCCCCCGCGTGGTATCCGGCAAGTAGTGGGTGTTTATCCACTAATTCACCTAAGCCACCGTGTGAAAATGCACGCTCAATCGGCTTAGCTTGCCCACGTCCGCGACCGTAGCGCACCGTTGTCCAGTGCAGTTGGATGCCGAGCGCTGGAATAATCCCTTGCACTTCGTCTGGACTCACTTTAAAGCGGTAACGATTTTTCACCCCACCAGTCATTTTCTTGTTCGCTGCGGCTTTGGTATTGTCTATGGTTAAGTGTTTCGGTATGCCGTACTTGCTCACCACATCCAACAACGCAAGACGTATCATGTTGGTGTTTTCCGATTCATCACAGCGATAGGCTAAGATTTTGCGCGTACGCACATCCTGCCAAAGCCAGGTCTTCGGACGGATAATGTGACCGTTGTGCCATTCCACCCACACGTTGTGTTTGTAACCGTCGCCGTTCACCCATTCCATCGCATCCACATCCGCAATCGTGCGGATAAGTGACGGAAAATAACGGCTTACTGCGTATTCCCCTTCGCGCAAATACACTTGGTGGGTTTTCGGAATCTCGCGCTCAATCTTGCGTTTAATGCTTGAAAGGCTCGGAATCACCCAACCGTTCACCTGTGCCGCGCGTTTTAAGCGTTCATAGCAAGAGCCCAACTGCGGGCGTTCATTGCGGAAATAATCCGCTTTGAAAAATGCCCAGGCTTCCTCGCTAAATTCCGCCTCACGGCTTTTGCCGTTTTTGCCACGCTCACTCATTAAGAGTGGCAACCAAAGACTGCGGTCTTCATCTTTGATGGCATACCACCACCGTTTAAGCGAGCCAACTGAGACCGGCTTTTCGCCTTTTGCCTCGCATTCGCGGTTATATTTGCCACACACCAATTCCAACGCGGTCATAATGTTCATGCCGGTATTCGTTAATTCCGCTACCGCGAACATCGTACCCAGTTTCCACTTTGCCTCGTTTTGCGCTTTTGTCGTGCCTTGCTCATAAGCAGCCCACAACATCTGAGCTTCAGCCGAAGGTTCTACTGGTTTAGCAGGCTCGGCGAGGACGGGGAGGGAATTGACCGCACTTTTTTGTTGTTTAATGATGATTTCAGTTTGAATAGCCTCTGGCATGGACATTACGGCATATTCCACACCACCACCTTTACCAACGCGCTTGCGGGATTCCCAATTTTCACGTTTAGCTTTATCTAAAACATTTTTGTGCGCTTGCGGTAAGCTTGAAAGTTTAAGTTTCAATAATTCCGCTACCGAATAGTGCGTTTTTAAAGAAATTTCACTCATAAATGATCCCTTTAGTTTCTTTTACGTTTAAATTCCTTTAAGATTAAAACTTATTCGTTAAAACAGGTCTTCGGTTACGTTCAATTCGTTCCCGAGAACGTGCAGCCCAAATCTCTTCAGGCGCAACGCCCACCGCATTGGCGATAAGTCTTTCCATTTTCGGATAAGGTTTATCAAGTGCAGTCTTTAATGTGTTGTAACTCACGTTTCCGGCTTGAGCCAAAGAACGCAAAGACCACCCGTTTTTACGCAACGCCGCCAAAATATCCGCACGATGCCAATCGCATATAGCGGTTTTTTTTGTGTCGTCTAATACACTCATTAAATACACCTCCTTTTATGTACCTAGTGCGCGTATTAAAGCGTAAAACTTAAATTGTTTCAAGCGTAAAACTTAAATTTTTTGAAATATTTTCTATTTAAGTTAAATATTTAAGCAAAAACAATAACTTACAGCTTACATTTACGAAGATTTCTTCTTGTAAAAAAAAGTAAAAGTTATGAATGTAGAAGTTTTACGGTAAAAGAATAGTGTAAAGGTTGGATTTATGAGTAAAACAAAGATTAATGACCCTGAATTTGGCGCTAGACTTCAATGGATACTTAAAGAAAAATTTGAAGGCAATACTAGTGAATTTGCTAGACGCATTGGAATTGCAATAACATCGTTAAATCGCTGGCTAATAGGCGAGGCTGATCCATCTCGTACCAATCTTATAAAAACAGCAGAGGCTTCGGGCGTAAACCTTGAATGGTTAGCCCTTGGCGTGGGTAATATGGATGGAGTAGAACCACAAGCAAAGAAATCTGAAGTTAATTTAATAGCAAGCAATGACGAAACCTTTTCAGTGATTGAAGACTGCCGAGAAGTGCGTATTTCAGCCGGTGACGGTGGTTTTAATGATGAATATAAACCTAACCAAACCACCAAAGTAGAAAAGGCTTGGCTCGATTCACGCCGCTTAAAAGCGGAAAACTGCGCGATGTTCTTAGTAAGTGGCGATAGTATGTACCCAACGCTAAAAGACGGCGAAGAGATTATTGTAGATCGGTCGAAAAAGGAATTAAAAGACGGAAAAATCTTTGTATTAAATAATGAAGGTGCAATGCTA
>JAGZRY010000127.1 GCA_018381425.1 Haemophilus parainfluenzae | reverse complement strand
ATGCTTTTAGCCAATAAATGACGAGAGCGTGGGAAATTTTATGAAGTTTAGCCACCTCACGGATACCATAATCCTGTTCGGTGACGAGTTTGATAATTTCTAAACGAAATTGATAAGAGTAAGACATAATCTGCACCTCAAATTAGGTGTCCAAGTTTTGGGGTGCAGATCAAAGTGCGGTCAAATTTTGTATTGTATTTTAATAATGCTAAAATAATTGAAAGTTTCAACTGATTTTATAAAGGAGAGAATATGAGTTCGTTAAAATGCCAAGCAGAAGAAGCCAAAGTGTGTTGCTGTGTTGATGTCGGCACAGTCATTGATGGCTCCGATTGCACCATTGATTTTGAACAGGTTTATGCAACGGAAGCTCAGGCAAAAGAAGCGTTAGTGTATTTAACTGAAAAAGCGAGAGCGGCAGAAAGCGAACCGTGCAATATTAACAGTGAAATAAGTGCGGTGGAAAATGGCTTTAAATTGAAAGCAACATTTGAATTTAGCTGCCAAGCAGAATCGATGATTTTCCAACTTTCTACGCGTTAATTGATTGATTTAAATAAAAAGGCTTAAGTTGAAAAACTTAAGCCTTTTTATGTATGTTAAGAAGTTGGTAGTTTATCTAACTCAATGCGACGATCCGCTGAGTCAATAGTAGATTGTCTGTGGGCTACTATGATCCGTGTAATATTTAATTGAGAAATTGAGGCATTAATTGCTCTTTCATTTTCTTCGTCTAAATGGCTAGTTGCTTCATCCATAAATAAAATTTGTGGTTTTTTATATAGTGCACGGGCAATAAATAACCTTTGGCGTTGACCTCCGGAAAGGTTATTTCCTAGTTCTCCCAAAAGGGTTTCATAATTCATTGGCATTTCCATAATTTCGTTGTGAATACTAGCTAATTTTGCACATTCAATCGCAAAATCTCGGTCATATTGATCTTCAAAGCTAACAATATTTTCAATTATTGAACCTGAAAAAAATGTATCCTCTTGTAAAATCATAGCAATTCTTGAACGATAATTTGGTAATCCCATTTGATTAATATTTATACCATCAAAGTAGATTTCACCCGATGTAGGCTTTAATAAGCCTGACATTAGTTTAAGTAAAGTCGTTTTCCCAAATCCTGACGGAGCTGTAATAGCCACACTTTCACCTGCAGAAATTATTAAATTGATATTTTTCAATATTGGCTTATTAAATTGATTATAAGAAAATATGACATTTTTAAGCTCTATTGTTGCAGCATTTTGAGGATTTTTTTCCAAAGTCTGACTATAAGTATCTTCTTCTGCTTCACTTAAGGCTATGTCTGCAATTCGTTCTCTATGTAGAGCTAAGATTCTTATATTGAAGAAAATATTAATTAAGTTTGCCATACGAGAGGAAAATGCCCCCCGGTAAGAATTAAAAGCAACATACATACCTAATGTCATTGTATTTTCTATTACTAGGGTTGCACCAACCCATAAAATGAGTATTTGCTCTAAAGTCGCAATAAAAGTATGAATGCCGGAAAATAGCATATTTAATTTTGTGATTTTAATTGATGTATTGAATACATCAGCATTTAAAGACATCCATTGCTCTTGTCTTTTCTTCGTTAATGAAAGAGATTTTAATGTAATAATCCCATAAAGTGTTTCCATAAAGTGAGAATGGGCTTTAGCATTCCTAATAATTTGCTCTTCCGAAATTTGTCTATATGTCCAATACGTTACTATTCGTAGCATAAAATAAATAAATGAAAATGTTAAAACTAGTACGAATAGCCATCCGCCATAAAGAATCATCATAATAGTTAAGCTGATTATCATAATTGAATCAATTATGCTTGAGATTATGCTTCCAGTTAGAGTTTGTTGAATAGTGTTTAGAGATGAAAATCTAGAATGAATATCTCCTACCTGCCTCTTCTCAAAGAAGTCTAATGGTAATTTTAATAGATGAGAAAAGAAACTTGCAGTCCATTGAAAATTAATCAAATAATCCATTTTCAAAGAAACCCATGCTCTTAACATGCTAACGGAAGAACGGAAAAATGTGAATAAAAAAAGTCCTAAGCAAATTACCAATAGTAATGATTTATCTTTTGCTACCATTACATGATCCATCACAAGTTGTGTGCCTACCGGCATTAATAATCCAACTAACTCAATTAGTATAGAGAATGAAAATATCTTAATTAATTCTCCTTTAACTCCCAAAATATATTTTAGGGTTTCATATAAGCTAATTTGGTTTTCTGACTTTCTTTCTTTAAACTTAACTTCAGACCATACCTCTAAAGCAACACCTGTAAATGAATTAGATAATTGTTTTATTGAAACTTTCCTTTTACCCATCGCTGGGTCATGGATAATTGCATAATTCTTAGTAATTTTAGTTAGAACAATAAAATGATTAAAATTCCAATGTAAGATACAAGGAAGCTTTAATTGATAAATTTCCTCTAACTCTAATGAGAGTGGTCGGGTAATTAACCCAAGGTCATGAGAAATATTTAATAATGTTTGTAGCGTAGTACCTCTGGAAGAAACACCGTATTTAGACCGTAAATCAAATAAGTTAGACTCACCGCCGTAATAAGCAAGAATCATTGATAGACATGCTAAACCACATTCCCCAGTTTCTGTTTGTAATGTAACAGGAATTTTTTTTAATAAGTTAAAGTTAAGTGGCTTGCTTAATTTCATCAAGGCTCCATATTTTTAGTAAGTTGATACGCAGGAAATAACATCCATTCATATAATTTGCGTTTTTCTAGAAACAATGTCGCTTCTGCTTTCATGCCATTTACTAGGTGTAGCGTTCTATTATTGTGATTAATAGATTGTTCTTCAATTTCTACAATAGCTTTATATAGTGGAATTATTTGGTCAGTAAATTGAGGAAAATTCTTATAAAAACTAAGTTCTTGTTGTGAAACCGGTAGAGTAGAAATTGCCTGGATTTTCCCTTTAAACTGACCGAATTTTTCAAAGGGAAAGGCTTCATAACGAATATTAACTTCATCATCCTGCTTTATAAAAGATATTGCGCTATTAGGGATCCAGAAAACAATTTGATATTTTCCTTTATTTTCTGGAAGGATTTGAGCAAGAACATCATTTTCTTTAACGGTTTGCCCTTCTGTTACACTGATGGATTCAATTTTTCCATCAATAGGAGAGTTTACAATTAATTCAGAAGATAGTTCATAATCCATTAGACGAATTTTCAGATCGCTTTGTTGAATTTCATAGCGTAAAATTTGGTTATCAAAATCAATACGCTTGCTTTCTATTTCATTTTCTAAATTTAGAATAGTCGATTCAACCTGAATAAGTTCAGCTTGAACGTCACTATATTGGGACTTTTGCTGTAAATAACGAGATTTTTGCAACGTCAATTCCTCTAGACTTGAATATCCCTTTTTTAAAAGTTTTTCATAACGTGAAGAAAGGTCTAAGTGTTCCTTTATATTTCTATTGATCTCAGTTAAATAGGATTCTTTTTCCCTATATATTTTTTGATGATTTTCTTTTTGTTTTATTAAGCTCTGAATTGTATCCAGTTTATTTTTATTCAAGCTAGAGATAACTTTGTCTAAATGCTGAATTTGGTTTGCCAGGGATCGGATAGAGTTTTGGCTGACATCACCACTTTGTGTTGTTTTATTAAGTGTGATTTTAAATAAAGGCTCCCCTTTTTTTATATTTTGGTTAAGTTTTATATAGCTATCAGATATGTGTCCCGATTTATTTGAAAAAATAATAGTAGGATGAGATTGCGTAATAACTTCACCAATAATGTTTTCTCGGCGGGTATAACTTCCTAGGAAAATATAAAGGATAAAGAAAGCAATAATGATGAATGAGATTGAAAAAACTATCCAAGTGGGGATAGAAGAGAAGAGTACCGCTGTACTCTTCCATTTTCGACTTTCTAGGACTTCTTGTCTAAACATAGGAAATTTTTCTGCTTAAGATTATTATTTATTTAAATTTTTTTATTAAGTAAATCAGTAGTTTTTCGATAAAAAAATCAAGTAAGAAAAAAACTAAGCAGATTACTATGATCCTAATCAATAAGTTGTCTATTGGGAAAGTGAGATAGAAAACAATAGGTATGGAAACGATCCTAAAAATATTTACAACCATTTTATTCATCTTAATACCCAAGTTTATTGTTTATGATATTACCTGTAGGGCTATTATAATCAGGGTGTTCGGCAGCACTTGGATTATCATAGATAATTCCTGCAACTTCTGCTGCTGCCATACCTGTAGCCCCAGCAACAATTCTTGAACCCCATGGACCAAGACCTGCCATACTAGCTACTCCTCCTCCAACAATAGATCCTGCGGTGAGTGCTCCTCTTTGAAGTCTTGCTTTTTCTGCCATTTCTCTTTCATATTCCTCAGGATCGCAAATGGGGCAACACTTGCTACTGCCATAATAATCTCCTCCAGAAACATAATTTAAACAGCAATCTTTTAGCTCTTTCATAAACTACACCTCATTAAAGTTAGATGATTTAAATATCCTAAATTAGGATTTAAGCGTTTTTATCAAACAAATCATTTGATAATGATAATTTTTATCATGAATTTGTGTGATTAACAAGAGTATGTATGAATAAACATATCTCATCCTACCAGTATATAAAATGGATATAAAAAAACACCCTAAAATCATTTTAGGGTGTTAGTTCATTTTTATTGTATTGTTTAACCTTCTTCGCTTTCTTCGGTAAAACGCTCAATTCTTGCGCCTAAGCCGCGCAGTTTTTCCTCAATACGTTCATAGCCACGATCGATGTGATAGATACGATCCACGATCGTTTCCCCCCTGATGGCGCAAGCGTTCACGCTTGTGCCATTACAATCTATTATACCTAGATAGCGCGCGTCTCCTGACGCGTGCTTACATCTAGCTAAAAATAAATAAACTGAATGAAGTTATTCATGAAAATAGTAAAAATCATCATTAAATGAAATTGATGTTTTGGGCACGCGTCAGGAGACGCGCGCTATCGAGGGGATGAAGAAGGGCGTTTGTCCCAGCTGAAAGGGTAGTACGAGAGAAAGTGATCTGCCCCCAAAAAGTTGGACAGGTTAGTTAACTTAAATATTGAGCTCGGTATTGCACTGGGTTCAATCCTTTTAAACCAAGTTTAATTCGTTTTTGGTTGTAATACACTAAATATTCTTCAATTTCAGCCTGTAATTCAGCAATTGAATGATAACTCCGAGAGTAAAAGCACTCTGATTTTAATATTGCAAAAAAGCTTTCAATCACCGCATTATCGTAGCAATTTCCTCGGTGGCTCATATTTTGAACCGCTTTACCCTCCAACATT
>JAGZRY010000126.1 GCA_018381425.1 Haemophilus parainfluenzae | reverse complement strand
AAAACCACTATAGAGATTATAGAGCTTTTTGAGTATACACAAAAAGTCCCATAAGAACTATAATGAAAAGCGACGAAACTACCATTAGGAAGAACTTATGAGACCTATTAAGAATACCACAGAATTAATCGGAATTAAAGACCCTAACATCATTATTTCTCTTGTTTTTGAAACTGATACTCATATCGAAATTCATGCAAAACTGGATTACCCTGCACCACCATGCCCACATTGCCAAGGAAAGATGATTAAATATGACTTTCAAAGACCTTCTAAAATCCCTCTTCTAGAGCAAGCTGGAACTCCGACACTACTACGTCTGAAGAAACGTCGCTTCCAGTGTAAAAGTTGTAGGCGAGTCACGGTCGCTGAGACATCAATCGTTGAGAAAAATCACCAAATCTCAAACCTTGTCCGACAAAAGGTTGCTCAACTTCTAACTGAAAAGCTATCATTAACGGATATTGCCAGAAGACTTCGTGTATCGACATCCACTGTCTATCGTAAACTTGACCAGTTTACTTTCAAGGAGCATTATGACAAACTCCCAGCTGTTATGTCCTGGGATGAGCTTGGGTTCAAGAAAGGTGAACTCGCTTTTGTGGCGCAAGACTATGAGACCAACAAACTCATAACTATCCTCGATAATCGCCGTCAAACCACTATTCGAAACTACTTTTTGAAGTATCCGTTGAAAGCTCGCCAAAAGGTACAGTTTATCACGATAGATATGTCAGGAACTTATATGCCACTAGCTCGAAGACTTTTCCCTAACGCCAAAATTGTTCTTGATCGATTTCACATTATCCAGTACCTTGGACGTGCCTTTTTAAAGACAAGAATTGCGATTATGAACCAGTTCGATAAGAAGTCACTACCTTATCGAGCCTTGAAAAATCACTGGCGACTTTTTCAAAAGGACAGTCGTAAGCTATCTTGTAACTCATTTCACTCGAAGACATTTTGTCAAACCTTAAGCCCACATGAAGTCATTGAGAAGACATTGGTCTTTTCAGAAGAGCTCACCGACTACTATACTCTTTATCAGCTTTTGCTTTTTCACTTTCAGGAGAAGAGAGTAGATGAGTTCTTTGAGCTGATAGAGGAAAATAGAAGCAAGGTCAATCACTATTTTCAAACGGTCTTTAGGACTTTTCTTAGACACAAGCAATACATCCAAAATGCACTAGAAACAGACTATTCAAACGCAAAACTGGAAGCTACTAACAAGTTGATTAAAGACATCAAACGGTTGGGCTTCGGTTTTAGAAACTTCATCAACTTTAAGAAACGTATCTTCATCACTCTAAACATAAAAAAAGAGAAGACCTATCTGGTCCTCTCTAGATGTTAGCTTTTCGCCACCCACTACAGTTGACAAACATACTAAGATGAGTAGTGAGAAAATCTCCAACCAGAGAGTACTCACTACTTTTTCGTTAGGTTAAAGTAGTGGGGTCTTGTAAAATTGTAGTATAGCGCTATACGTCACTTGACAAGCTGGCAAGAAACCTTGATCAAAAATACCAGGAAAGGTATTTTTTAGCATGCCTTTTTATGGCTCAAAAATTGTTAAAACTAAGACAATAAACTCAGAATAGTACTGTCTTATCTCATTTTTAACTTAAAGCTTTGATAGACTTGATAAATGATAAAAAAGAGCTAATAAAATTTAGAATGCGGAAACTAACTTACTCAACTGTTACTGCTTTTGCAAGGTTTCGTGGTTTATCCACGTCAAGACCCCGTTGTAGAGAAGCATAGTAAGCAATCAACTGAGTTGGAATAACCATTGAGATCGGTGATAAGAATGGATGTACTTGATTGACAATAATATCATCATCAGCTTTAGCTAATTTTTCCTCAACGACTGTTAAAACATTAGCTCCACGAGCAGCAACTTCCTGAATATTACCACGAGTATGAGCAGCCACAACTTCACTTGCAGAAATTAATCCTAAAACTGGAGTACCATCTTCAATCAATGAAATTGTACCGTGTTTCAACTCACCCGCAGCAAAGCCTTCACATTGAATATAAGAGATTTCTTTCAACTTCAATGATGCTTCCATAGCTACATAATAATCATTTCCTCGACCAATGTAGAAAGCATTACGAGTTGTAGCCAACAAGTTCTCAACTTTCTCAGAAATCATATCTTTTTCAGAGAGAGTCGCTTCAATTGACTGAGCAACAATTGATAACTCATGCACTAAATCAAACTCAAGTGCTTCTTTCTTGCCATTTGCTTCACCAACAGCTTTCGCAAGGAAAGCTAGAGCCGCAATCTGAGCAGTATAAGCTTTTGTAGAAGCTACAGCAATTTCAGGCCCTGCATGTAAAAGCATCGTATATGTTGCTTCACGAGAAAGCGTAGAACCAGGTACATTGGTAACAGTCAAACTAGGGATTCCCATTTCGTTAGCTTTCACCAAAACTTGACGGCTATCTGCTGTTTCACCTGATTGACTAAGCAAAACAAACATTGGTTTTTTGCTCAAAAGTGGAATGTTGTAACCCCACTCAGATGCAACACCTATTTCAACTGGTGTATCTGTCAATTTTTCAAACATAGCTTTTGACGCAAAACCAGCATTATATGAAGTCCCAGCTGCTAAGATGTAAATACGATCTGCTTCTTGTACTGACTTGACAATAGCTGGATCAACAGTGATATTTCCTTCATCATCTGCATAGGTAGAAATCAATTTACGCATTACAGTAGGTTGCTCATCAATTTCTTTCAACATATAGTAAGGATAAGTTCCTTTACCAATATCAGAAAGATCAAGTTCAGCTGTATAAGTACCGCGTTCAATAGCATTTCCTTCATAATCGGTAACTGTGATAGCATCTTTGGTCAGAACAACCAACTCTTTATCGTGAATTTCCATAAATTGACTAGTTTCACGAATCATAGCCATGGCATCTGAACAAACCATGTTGTAACCTTCACCAACACCAATCAAAAGTGGAGATTTGTTTTTGGCAACATAAATCGTATCTGGTGCTTGAGAGTCAACAAGAGCAAACGCATATGACCCTTGGATAATATGAAGAGATTTTTTTAAGGCTTCAAGAACTGATAATCCATCTTCGTCAACGAATTTACCAATCAAGTGAACTGCAATCTCAGTATCTGTCTGACCTTTAAATTTGTGTCCTTGCAAGTATTCTTCTTTAATTTGGAGATAGTTTTCAATAACTCCGTTATGAACTAAAACGAAGCGCCCTGTTTCCGAAGTATGTGGGTGAGCATTATCCTCAGTTGCTTGACCATGTGTTGCCCAACGCGTGTGACCAATACCAGTTGATCCCTTAACATCGGAGCTAATTTTAGCACGAAGATCTGCAATACGACCAACTGATTTAACTAGACAACCTTTATCTGGGGCATCAGTCACATAAATACCTGCTGAGTCATAACCGCGATACTCTAACTTTTCGAGACCCTGTATTAAGATATCCACTGCATTACTATTTCCAACAACTCCAACAATTCCACACATTAATTATTACCTGTAGCAACTTTTAAATTACTATCCCTTTCCTACAAATTGGTATAGTTCAATATCCTATTATTGAACCGAACAAAATCATTATATACCTAGTTTTATTAGTTGTCAACAATTAAATTGGTATAGTCATAAAAGATGACTATCTTCAATTTGTCAAGTAAAAACTTATTATCAGATAATCTAAATCAATTTTTCTTAACAACTATTTAAATGAATAAAAACGAAATTTGTTATACCACTTCCAATTAAACTCTATTTTCCTTTAAAGAACAAAATTTCGCTAATAATTCAGATTTTTTTATTTCTGTGATTTGTAAAACCACTGTAGAGATTATAGAGCTTTTTGAGTATACACAAAAAGTCCCATAAAAATTGTACTGACCCCAAAAAGTTAGACAATTAATTTATCCAAAGGATTTAGTTCTGTATTGCACAGGACTGAGTCCTTTTCTACCATTTGTCAAGCATATCAAGGCATTTGATAAAAAAATAGATTGAATTACATAGTCAAACTAAGGAGTTTGTCTATTTTTGAACTAAAGTTTAGTGTAAAAAGTGCACGCAAAAACAACACCTTACCTAGTGGTTTTTTGATAAGGTGTTACAATCATATGGCATAAACAATTTTACCGATTTTGGGTAGAAGTATAATCGTAAAGCTTGTTATGTGTTATGAGGTAATACATTGTTCTAATGAGACGATGTGTAGAGGCAATCGTGTGTGGTTTGGTTGAAGTCACTTGCGATTGTCTTTTCCGTTTCTCATAGAAGTCTGCTATATGACAAGGATTGGTGTAGCCAGCTGAAGCTATGTTATGAATGCACTTAAAGAGAACCTTTATGGCATAGGGATTCCCACGTTTGGTGATATGTTCCTTTGCTAGAAAGTCCCCAGATTCATAGTGGCTGAGGTCAATGCTGATCAAAGCATTGATTTGATTGGCAGAATGAAATTGACGAATGTCACCAAGTTCGCCAATAATACTTGTCGCTGTGGTTTCAGTGATTCCAGGAATAGAGAGAAGAATCTCGTATTCTGGCAAAGGTTGAGCCAAAGTTACCATCTCCTCTAAAACGCCTTGTCTATATTCAGAAAGCCTAAGTAACTCCCCTGCATAGTATTTGATCTCTTCCATCATTGGAGAGGTTTTCTTGACCTCACAATAAGACTGATTAGCTAGTTTTGTAAGCTTATCTACTAAGTAAGTCACACGTTTTTCAGAGATGCGTTTTGCCGTAGACTGACGGATGATAGCTGTTAATTCGGCGTCATCTAACTCCAGTACAAAACTATTACATGGAAAAGTCATGACCAAGTTCCAATATTGTTCCCACAGTTGGTGAAGATAAGATGTTTTACAATTCAGGAAAAGAGACCTGTAGAACCTTGTGCAGACGATTTTTAGCGCAGAAAATATCCCCAGTAAGATTCTGATAGAAATGGCTGAGGTCGCGTAATTCTTGATAAAGCACTTCTTGGACATAGCTTGGTTTACGATTGAGGATGAACTGAGACGTAGCTAGTTTTTCAGCGTCAATCTTATCTGTTTTACGTACTCGTAAGCTATCTAGTTGTTTTTGTGATTCTAAGGGCTTGAGCAGATTATCAGTCAGGCTTACCCATTAGCTAAACAACAACGTTGCTTGATTCATATTAGTCGAAATCTGGCTAGTAGGGTGAAACGATCTGATCGAGCGGTTATTCTGGGGTAATTTAAAATGATTTATCGTGCTGAAAATTTAGAAATGGCAGTACAAGCTTTAGAGGACTTTATCGCCGAATGGAAACCAAAGTATAGGAAAGTCACGGAAAGCCTGGAGAAAACGGATAATCTTTTAACTTTTTTTCAGTTTCCCTATCAAATTTGGCACA
>JAGZRY010000125.1 GCA_018381425.1 Haemophilus parainfluenzae | reverse complement strand
ACCGTAAAGGTTAGCACTTGCTTTAGAGGTATAATTCGCTGTTACTGTCGCTAAGCCACCAATTGATTGGCTTTCGGTAAAGTGAATTTTTTTACCACGCAAGTGTGTAAAGCCCGCATCAATAGAAAGATTAGGAGTAAATTTATAAGTTGCCCCTACGCTATACCACATACGATTAGTATCTGGAATAGATGCACTTGCATGTTCTGTTGGTGCTGCCGCTTCATCATAAGCAATACCGGCGCGAAGTGTTAATTTATCATTTACATTATAGGTTGCACCTAATGCATAACGAGAATTGCTACGGTATTTTTCATCTTTATGGAATGCGAGTTCTCCGTCATTAAAGGTTGCGTGTAACTCTTTGAAACGGCTCCAATGTGTAAATTTGTAGCTATAGTGCAATGCCAAATTATCTGTAACTTGGTGGAAACCTGATAATTCTAAATAATCTGGTAGGTGTAATGTTAATCCACCTGCAGCAGGGCCTTGACCACGAATAGTACGACTCGCACTCACAGCATTATCATCTTCAAAGTCAATATCGACTTTTGAATGATAGGCTAAACCAACACGGTTATTTTCGTTAAACTCGTACACTAAACCTGCATTCCAACCGAAACCCCATGCATTTTTATCTTGTAAGTGGGTTAGTACAGTTTCTTTATTCACACCTTGTAATTTTGCTAAAGAAACGGCTGCGTTTGGTGAAATTCGTCCAGCTCTCACTAATGCAGGAACTAATGGTGCAACATTTTTTACTGCATCACTTAAAATACCAGTACGACGTTCAATTTCTGCTTTTGCATAAACTGCATTTAAACCCACACCAGCAGTTAAACCTTGAGAAACACGATATGAACCGCTTAAATTTAAGTTAATCGCACTTAAATCAGTTTTACCGCCGAATACACCTGCATTGTAATCTGATTCATATTCACTTTTTAATCCAAAATTCACATTCATACCACCACCAATGGCAAATTTGTCATTAATTGGTGCCACAAAATACATATTTGGAATCAATGAACCAGGAACAACACTATTATGAGCTGCAGAACCAACAGCAACGGTACGACCTAGTGCATTAACTGTAACTGGACCACTCATGTGAATTTTAGAATCCACATAAACGCCACCCACAGAGAATTGATTAGTTTTGAATAAACTCATTAATGCAGGGTTAGTTGCAACTACTGCAGCATTATCAACAATTGCTGCTTCACCGGCATAAGCACGACCAAGACCGGATGTAGAAACTTCTGCTAATTGGAATGCGGCTGCATTTGCACCGCTTGCTGCTAACAATGTGGTCATTGCTAATAGCGTTTTATTAAATTTTGTCATTTGGAACCTTTTGTTATTAATAATGAAAAAATCCGCGAGATTCTAAAACTCCAATAAATGGAGTGCAAATTATTTTAGATTAATTTAAAAGTGTTCCGACCAGTGATAAATAAATGATATTTAAATTAAAAAAATGCGGCTACTTTGGCAGAGCGTTTTAAAAATGCTAGAATAGAACCAATCTTAATTTTAAATAAGGAAATCCTATGACAGTAACATGCAAAGCAGAAGAATCTCTCACTTGTAGTTGTGTTGATGTGGGTACGATTATTGACGGTTCAGATTGCTCTGTTGATATTCATCAAACCTATGCGAATAAAGCTGAAGCTGAAGCGGCACTTAATCGTTTCATTGAAAAAGCACGCAAAACAGAAAGCGATCCTTGCGACATTAAAAGTGAAATCACAGAAACTGAAAATGGCGCCAATTTAACGGCGCGTTTTACATTTAGCTGCCAAGCTGAAGCGATGATTTTCGAATTAGCAAATCGCTAAAAATATTTTAGAAATTGACCGCACTTTATCATGCAAAATAAAGTGCGGTTATTTTTTTGCTTAAATCCTGATTAAATCACTATCGCAAACGTTTGCTTAATCTGATACAATCACGCCGTTTTATCATTTAACCTAAAAATATAGGATAGCATTGTGAGCAAACCATCATTAAGTTATAAAGATGCAGGCGTGGATATTAATGCCGGTAATGAATTAGTTGAACGTATTAAACCACACGTGAAACGAACTACTCGTCCTGAAGTCATCGGGGGATTAGGTGGATTTGGCGCATTATGTGCTATTCCGGGCAAATATAAAGAACCGATCCTCGTTTCAGGTACAGACGGTGTAGGAACAAAACTACGTTTAGCCATTGACTTAAAAAAACACGATACCATTGGTATTGATTTGGTTGCAATGTGTGTTAACGATTTAGTGGTTCAAGGCGCCGAACCATTATTCTTCTTAGACTACTATGCGACAGGAAAACTTGATGTGGATGTTGCCTCTGATGTGGTAAAAGGCATTGCTGAAGGCTGTGTACAATCGGGTTGTGCATTAGTTGGTGGTGAAACCGCTGAAATGCCGGGTATGTACCACGCTGGCGATTATGACCTTGCCGGTTTCTGTGTGGGTGTGGTTGAAAAATCAGAAATCATTGATGGCAGTCAAGTTAAAACGGGTGATGCTTTAATCGCACTTGGTTCAAGTGGCCCGCATTCAAATGGTTATTCTTTAATTCGTAAAGTCATTGATGTTGCTGGCGTCAACCCAGCCACTGAGCAATTAGATGGTCGTCCATTAAGTGAACAAGTGCTTGCGCCGACAAAAATCTATGTAAAATCTGTTCTTGCCTTAATCAAACAAACGGAAGTCCATGCTATCGCACACTTAACCGGCGGCGGTTTCTGGGAAAATATCCCTCGTGTATTACCGAAAAATACCAAAGCGGTTATCGATGAAAGCAGTTGGGAATGGCAACCCGTGTTCAAATGGTTACAAGAAAAAGGCAACATCGAAACCTATGAAATGTACCGTACGTTCAACTGTGGCGTTGGTATGGTGATTGCATTACCACAATCGCAAGTGGAAACCGCTTTAGCGATTTTAAAACAATCCGGTGAAAATGCCTGGTTAATCGGTCATATTGAAAATGCGACAGATAACGAACCACAAGTTATTATTAAATAATTTCTCTTTTCCATTTCAGGGCGAAAATTTCAGAATGAAAGGTTCGCCCTTCTTTTATGCAGAATAATATGAAAAAAATTGCCGTCCTGATTTCAGGACAAGGATCAAATCTTCAAGCAATAATTGAGGCTTGTCAAACCCGCTTTATTCCAGGAAAGATTGTGACTGTCATCAGTAATAAAATCGATTCATTTGGCTTAAAACGCGCTAAAAGTGCGGGCATTCCTAGCCGAGTTTTTTTGCGCCAAGATTTTAGTTCCAATCTCGCTATGGATAAGGCTATAGGGGATTATTTAGACGCTCTCAATATTGATCTCATTGTGTTAGCCGGTTACATGAAAATCTTAACCAAACCATTCACACAACGTTTTGCTGGGAAAATTTTAAATATTCATCCTTCCCTTCTGCCAAAATATCCTGGGTTACATACTTATCAAAGGGCACTTGAGAATGGCGAGAGTGAACATGGTACAACCGTGCATTTTGTCAATGAAGAGCTCGATGGCGGCGCCATTGTGTTACAAGCTAAAGTACCGATTTTCCCTGGTGATACCGTCGAGGAAATTGAACTTCGTACACGTGAACAGGAATATAATATTTATCCTTTAGTGATTAAATGGTTTATTGAAGAGCGATTAAAGCTCGAAAACGGTATAGCGTATTTAGATGCCTCCCCTTTACCGATATCTGGCTATGCCGCTGAATAAAGTGAAATAAAAAAGCGATACACATTGTGTACCGCTTTTTTCAGAGCAAGGTTCTATTAGAAACGATAACCTAAACCGACGAAATATACTGTAGGGTCAAGTTTCACCTTCACCGTATGATGTTCACCAGCTAAATTAAAACGCGCTTTGGTTTTAATGTTCGCGTACCACATTGCCGCATTGAAATAAAGATTGTCGGTCAGTTTAATATCGACACCCACGTTCGCAATTGGGCCAACTGAATCTTTTAATCTAAGATCAGATACGCCAGCTAACTTAGCTTTTTCACTGAAAAATGTCGTGTAGTTAAGACCCGCGCCTACATAAGGACGTACGCTAGCATCTTTATCAAAGAAATAGTATTGAGCATATACACTTGGCGGTAAATGTTTAGTTTTACCTACTAAGGCAGAACCTAACTTAATTTCATGACTGAAAGGGGTCGCCGCAAGTAATTCTACCCCGATGTTATCAGTGAACATATAAGTACCGGTTAAACCCAATTGAGTATTGTTGTTCACTTTAAATTTAAAGACATCGCTATTTGTGGTGGTGTGTGTATCCACAAGAACACCACCCGCTCTAACAATAACATCACCTTGCTGATGTGCGTTTGCAAAACCCGCTAATAATGTCGCGCTTAATCCCAATGCTAATGCTGCTTTTTTCATTTTGACTCCTTAGTCATTTTCTTTAAGATTAATTCCCATACAAATTATGGGTAAATATATGATACCTATTTTTAAGTATTAAAAATATGATCTCTATCAATTTTTTAAAAATTAATGATTAATAATTTTTGATCTAGAACAATTTCTTGTATTTTTAGTTTTTTGATGTCAAAGCTTGTATAATTACTTCACTTTTTTTACCGAGAAAATACAATGCAAATTAACTTTACTCAGATTTTTCAAGATAGCCTCAACTTTATGCGTAATCAGCGAAAAACCGTGCTACTTTTCGTTGGTATTTTCATCATCTCACAATTGATTAATGCATTAGTCAGTGTCCCAATGCCGAGTTTGGGTGATAATCCTAATCCATCACAACAGGATATTATTGATGCATTGAGTAAAGTGGAGCCAACTGCACTGATTGGATCTTTTTTATTCCAACAATTATTGATGTCTTTTATTGTGACCTTCGGTATTGCAACCATTCATCATATTAGTCTGCAAAATGAAAATCCGATTAATCAAGGTCTCATGCTTACATTGCGTCGTTTTTTAGGTGTGGTCGTTTTAGATATTTTTATGAGCTTGCCACTTCTCTTTGGCATAGCGGGTGTCATGAGCTCATTTTTAAGCAAAAATGCCCTCTCCCCTCTAGCCTTTGTTTCAATGGTATTTGGTTTATTTTTCTTTGTTCGCCTATGCTTATCGCCTGTGCATTACATTGCCGCAAATCAATCTATCGGGCAAAGTGCTTTACAGGTGTGGCGTGCAGGTATTAAACGTAATGGCTTATTAATTATTTATGCCTTGCTCACTTATTTACTTCTTCCTTTAGTGGTGAATACCATTGGTGCACTCTTGGGTTCATCATTTTTAAGTGCTATCGTTGGTATCTTGGCTGCATTATTTCAAATGTTTATTTTGGTATTTACTTACCGTTTTTACAGCTTATTTATGAAGGCATAATATGAAACAACTTCTTAA
>JAGZRY010000124.1 GCA_018381425.1 Haemophilus parainfluenzae | reverse complement strand
AATGTTAAAAACGCGATCAAAACCATCTGCTTTTAAATTCGCGACATTATATTCTTTAGGATCGATACCGTGTGCATTATAACCTTGGCTTACTAAGGCATTTAACACAGCTGCGCCAGAATTAAGAGACACTTCACGTTCAGCTGATGTGCCGCCTAACAACACAGCAATTTTTTCTTGTTTTAAATTCATTGTTTTATCCTGTTTTCCTTTATTCTTCATCAAAAGTAAGGTTATTTTTCGATGTATTTATGCTTTCCAACGTTCTGCTAGACCACGAGAAATTTTGCTTACACTTCCCGCACCTTGAGCAAGAATTAAATCGCCATCTTGAATAATTTGATCTAACACATCACCGAGTTGTTCCGTATCGGAAACTAAAATTGGATCGACTTTTCCTAGATTACGAATAGAACGACAAAGTGCTTTGCTATCTGCACCGACAATTGGCGCTTCACCTGCCGCATAGACATCTAACATAATCAATGCATCCACTTGGGATAATACTTGCACAAATTCATCAAATAAATCGCGAGTACGTGAATAACGGTGAGGCTGGAAGATCATGACAATACGTTTATCTCCCCATCCTTCACGCGCTGCTTTAATTGTTACATCAACTTCTGTTGGGTGATGACCATAATCATCTACTAAGCGTACTTTACCATTTGGACGAATAAACTCGCCTAATTGGTCGAAACGTCTGCCCGCACCTTGGAAATCAGCAAGTGTTTCTAAAATCGCTTCATTGCCAATGCCTTCTTCTTTTGCCACAGCAAGTGCTGCCGTCGCATTTAACGCATTGTGTTTACCCGGTACATTCAATAATACATTAATACGTTCACCACTTGGACAAACTACGGTGTAATGACCTTGGAAACCAGTTTGTTCATAATCTTCGATACGATAATCAGCGTGTTCACTGAAACCATACGTTAACACCTGACGACCAACTTGAGGAACTAGCTCCATTAATACCGCATCATCTGCGCACATCACCGCTAAGCCATAAAACGGCAAGTTATGTAAGAATTTTACATAGGTGGCTTTCATTTTCTCAAAGTCACCTTCGTAGGTATCCATATGATCCGGCTCAATATTCGTCACAACAGAAACCATTGGCTGTAAGTGTAAGAAAGAGGCATCACTTTCATCTGCTTCAGCGATTAAATAACGGCTTGCACCTAAATGTGCATTTTTACCGGCTGATTTAACTAAACCACCATTAACAAAAGTTGGATCCAGTTTCGCTTGAGTATAAATCATAGAAATCATGGCTGTCGTTGTGGTTTTACCATGGGTGCCAGCTACTGCAATACCATGACGGAAACGCATAATTTCAGCTAACATTTGTGCTCGCTGGATAACTGGAATACGATTTTGTTTAGCGGCAATTAATTCTGGATTATCTTCATGGATCGCGCTTGATACAACAACGACACTTGCCCCTTGCACATTTTCCGATTGATGACCAATGAAAATTTTTGCGCCTGCTTGAGCAAGACGCTGAGTCACGACACCATCTGCAATATCGGAACCAGAGATATCATAACCTTCATTTAATAAAATTTCGGCAATCCCACTCATACCGGCACCGCCGATACCAATGAAATGGATTTGTTGAACCCGACGCATCTCAGGGATAATCTTTCTAATTTCGTCCGAAATATGTTTCATATTATTTCACCTTTATTTTTAACCGCACTTTTAGGTTAAGGGTTTATTTACTCCACCCTTCACTTCTGTGTCCTTATTTCGCGTTCTCTACAATGACATCAGCTACACGTTTAGCCGCTAATGGTGCTGACATTTCTTTTGCCTTAATCGCCATCGCTAGCAAAGTTTCACGATCTGTTTTTTCTAAGAAATCGACTAACACATCCGCATTTAATTCATTTTGCTGAACGATTTTTGCTGCACCGACATCAGCAAGGTATTTCGCGTTTAAATATTGCTGTTGATCTTTATGCTGGAATGGCACGAAAATCGCCGGTGTTCCCACTGCAGCTAATTCACATACTGTTAAAGCACCAGAACGGCAAATTACCACATCCGCCCAAGCGTAGGCTTCCGCCATATCATCAATAAATTCTGTAATTTTGACCGAATCTGCCTGTTCACCATAAAGTGCAGTCACGCTTTCAACTGAACCTTTACCCACTTGATGACGCACTTCTAGTTTATCTGCCAAACACGCTACTACTTGCGGAATAGTCTGATTGAGTACGCGAGCCCCTTGGCTACCACCCACAACGAGCACTCTCAGTTTTCCACTTCTTTCTGAAAAACGTGCTTGTGGTGATGGCATTTCAAATAAATCTTGGCGAACTGGGTTTCCTACAACTTCGGCATCTTTGAATGCCGTTGGGAAAGCTTGCAATACACGTGTCGCAATTTTAGCCAGCCATTCATTAGTTAAGCCTGCTACGGCATTTTGTTCATGTAAAATAACTGGCACACCACAAAGTTTTGCAGCGATACCACCAGGGCCTGATACATAACCGCCCATGCCTAATACCGCATTAGGTTGATATTCTTGAATAATTTTACGAGCTTGCAATACTGCTCTTAAAATAGCAAAAGGGGCACCAAGTAATGCTTTAATGCCTTTACCACGTAACCCTGAAATTTGAATAAAACGAATCGGAATACCATGCTTTGGTACAAGCTGTGCTTCCATGCGATCTTTAGTACCTAACCAGCAAATTTCCCAACCTTCTTTTTGTAAGGTTTGAGCTGCAGCAATGGCAGGAAAAACATGTCCACCCGTACCACCTGCCATAACTAATAATTTTTTACTCATAAATATCTCTAATCATCTCTCAAACGAGCTTGACCACCACGTTGTAATCTATTTTCATGGTCAATACGCAATAAAATCCCTACAGTTGCCGACATAATGATGATACTTGAACCACCGTAACTCACTAATGGGAAAGTTAAACCTTTTGTTGGTAACATCCCTAAAGCCATGCCAAGATTCACGAAACCTTGGAAGAAAATCCAGAAACTAATACCTAAAGCAAAAAAACCACGGAAACGTTGTTCTAACATGAGTGATTCCCGTCCAATTTTCATCGCACGGAAAATCAATAAACCTAAGAGAACCACTACCACCAAAATACCAATAAAACCAAATTCTTCGCCGATAATCGCCATGATAAAGTCAGTATGTGCTTCAGGAAGATAATCAAGTTTTTGAATAGAGTTACCGAGCCCTTCCCCACTAATTTCACCACGACCAAACGCCATCAAAGAGTTAGTCAGCTGGAATCCTGTTCCATAAGGATCTTTAAACGGTTCTAAGAAACCGGTAAAACGTTTTAAACGATACGAAGCTGAAAGAACCAGCCATACAAAGAGAAGTATGCCTGTACCAATTAGCAAAATAAATTGCCAAAAATTTGCCCCAACAATAAAAAGCATGCCAAAGGTAATAACGAAAAGTACAACGGTACTCCCTAAGTCAGGTTGGGCTAATAAGAATACACCTAATACGCCCATCACAATAAAAGGCTTAGCTGCACTGAATTTTTTACCACGTACTTCATCATAACGACGTGTAAAATAGCTCGCCAGGAAACAGGTTAACGCTAACTTCGCAAATTCCGCAGGCTGGAAATTTAAAATTCCTAAAGAGATCCAACGTTTTGCACCATTAACAGAAGTTCCGATACCGAGAACCAGTATTAATAAAACAATAGCCAACAAGAAAACTTTTGCGTGCCACTTTTCCCATTGAGAAGAAGAAATTTGGAGAGTTAAATAGCAGGTTGCTAACGAAAGCAAAACATACACTGCATCACGTTTAGCAAAATAGAATGTATCATTAAATACACGTGCACTGTAAGGCATCGAAGCAGAAGTTACTGCCACTAAACCAATTAACAATAGCACGACAAAAAGCCAAAACAATGCGCGATCATAGAGTAATCCTTGTGGCGTCACTCTCGCCCATTGTTCATAATTTTGTTTAATTTTATTGATAAATTCCATTACTACCCTAATTTTTAAGCTAATTTTGCTAGACGAGTAAACTCTTCTCCACGTTTCTCAAAAGAGGCAAACTGATCCAAACTTGCGCAAGCAGGAGATAATAACACCATATCGCCTGATTTTAAATGTGGACGTAAAAATGAAATGGCTTGTTCCATGGTTTCAAACAAATGACTTTGACTTGAAAGTGCTGCAAGTTGTTTGCCATCACGACCAAAACAATAGGTTGAGATATGAGGTTGGTTGATTAAATCAGCGAGTTCAGAAAAATCTGCACCTTTGCCATCACCACCTAATAAAAGATGTAATGTTCCTTCAACATATAACCCTGCTAATGCCGCAACGGTACTGCCTACATTGGTGGCTTTAGAATCATTAATCCAACGAATACCATTCGTTTGATGCGCTAATTGGAAACGATGGTCTAAGCCTTTAAATTGACGAAGTGCGGTACGAATTGCCTCTAAATTTATACCTACTGCTTGCGCTAACGCTGTCGCCGCTAAAATATTCATGTAATTATGACGGCCAACTAAGGTCGCTTCATCACAAGGTAAAATTACTTCCTCTTTCGCCATTAAGTACTGTTTACCGTTTTCAGTTTTCAACCAGTAATCTGCTTGATTTTCAGCAAAAGATACAACCTTCTTAGCTTGATTTTTACCTTCGCCAAAAGTGAGTTTGTCTTCTAAATTCACTACCGCTGTTTCTGCATTGTGGTAAATACGTAATTTGGCTTGGCGATAATCTTCTAAATCTACATAGCGATTCATATGATCTTCAGTCACATTGAGCACAGTCGCTGCAGCCGCTTTCAAACTATAAGTGGTTTCTAGTTGGAAACTGGAAAGCTCTAATACATAAAGATCATAATCTTCATTTAATAATGACAACGCAGGAATACCAATGTTTCCGCCCATGCCCACTTTTATTCCAGCCGCTTTTGCCATTTCATAGACCAATGTTGTCACGGTGCTTTTGCCATTAGAACCGGTAATCCCGACAATTGGCTTCGTTGCTGCTCGGCAGAATAATTCGATATCCCCAATCACTTCCACACCTGCTGAAAGTGCGGTCTGAATTTCAGGTGTTTTTACCGCGAGCCCTGGGCTAATGACAATAATATCGCTTTCAAGTAACCATTGTTGATTTAGACTACCCATGTGTAAAGGAACATTTTTAGGTAATTGATCTGCGCCTGCTGGATGTTGACGAGTATCAATCACCCGGATATTAGCTTGTTGAGATTGAAGATATTCAACGCAAGAAAGGCCTGTTTTCCCAAGGCCTATGATGGTGATAGTTTTATTTTGATATAGAGTTGTCATGTTGTTTTTCTTCTCTCGTATTCTGGGATCACGCAGGGTGCAACAAGTGCACCCTACAAAAATTATCTTAGTTTGAGCGTTACAAGCCCC
>JAGZRY010000123.1 GCA_018381425.1 Haemophilus parainfluenzae | reverse complement strand
CGATCAAAAAGCAGTGAAATCTGCAGCGGAAACGTTCCGTTCAAATCCTGCTGTCAATGTGGTGGAAACCATTTCAACTTTAGGTGTGGGCCAAGCATTAATTTCATTCTTAGATGAAAAAGGTATGCCAACGCCAGTTGAAGTGGCTTACGTGTACCCGCCGAAAAGCCAACTTGCACCGATTACTGAAGAAGAGCGAGCCGCGTGGGTGAAAGACGATGAGCTTTATGCCTTCTATAAAGATTATGTGGATAATGAGTCGGCTTTCGAAGTATTAAATGCTCAAGCGGATTTAGCAGCAGTGCAACAAAAACAAGCTGAACAAGCGCAGCAAGAGGAAGAGAGCGGTTTATTTGGTCGCTTAAGCCGTATGATTTTTGGAACACAAAAACGCGGGGATAAACTTTCTCCGACAGAACAAATTGTGAATAGCGTGGCAAAATCGGTTGGTCGCAATATTCGTAATGAAGTGACCAAACAAATCATGCGTGGTATCTTAGGGGCATTGAAAAAATAACGAAAATTTGACCGCACTTTGCGGCAATAATGATAAAAAGGAGATTGTTATGTCTGATGTATTTCACTTAAACCTAACTAAAGCACAACTGAAAGGTGCCACATTAGCTATCGTGCCAGGTGATCCTGCGCGTAGCGAACGTATTGCTAAAAAACTTGATAATCCTGAGTTTCTTGCAAGTACACGTGAATATACTTCTTGGTTAGGCTATTTAAATGGTCAACCGGTGGTGGTGTGTTCAACCGGTATTGGCGGCCCTTCTACGTCAATCTGTGTGGAAGAGCTGGCTCAGCTTGGCATACGTACATTCTTACGTATTGGTACAACAGGTGCAATTCAACCACACATTAATGTGGGTGATGTTCTTGTTACAACGGGTGCGGTTCGTCTTGATGGTGCAAGCCGTCATTTTGCCCCAATTGAATATCCAGCGGTAGCAAATTTTGAATGTACCACGGCACTTTTCAATGCCGCGAAAGAAAAAGGCATTGAGCCATTTGTAGGAATTACAGCGTCTTCAGATACCTTCTACCCAGGTCAAGAACGTTATGATACTTACAGCGGTAAAGTATATCGTGATTACCAAGGCTTGTTAAAACAATGGCAAGATCTCAATGTGATGAACTATGAGATGGAATCAGCGACGTTATTCACCATGTGTAACGCTCTTGGCTTACGAGCTGGTATGGTGGCAGGTGTGATTGTGAACCGTACACAACAAGAAATTCCAAATGAAGCCACTATGAAAGATACGGAAGATAAAGCAGTATCTGTGGTAGTGGAAGCAGCAAGAAAATTGTTAGCGTAAAACTCAGATAAAAAGAACCGCACTTTTTTAGAAGTGCGGTTTATTTTTTAGTTATTGTTTTTATTATTATTTTGCTCACATGTAATATCACCTTGATACAGCTCTATATTCTTACTTGGTATTTCATAATATTTTGAGTATTTATTAGGGGGCTCACTGTCCTCTGTAAAAATATATTTTTCACCAGAGTTAAACATTACTTTTACACAATAAATATTGTTGCCTTTTACAGGTTTTTTTAGCTTTATTCCTTGTCTTGAAATAAATCCTATATCTATTATATAAGGATTTATGGTTTTATCAGCTTTACCTAAGAAAGAAATAATACTATAACTAAAATTAGTTTCCACTAACTGTGATGGAATTATTATAGAAAATGTTATCAACATAATTGATATAATAGCTTTATATGATGCATCTTTAAATTTCCTATCTTTGATATCTATAGTTATAAAGTTTCCTATTATGCTATACACTGCTAGAGAAATTAGTATTATGAAAAAGGAATCATCTGTATAGTTATAATATAATTTGTATATAAGATATAGAGGTATCAGGATAAATATTCCTGGAAATATTGATATTATTGCCTGTATTGCAATTTTACCTGGCAACGAATTAGAGTAATATTCATTTATTTTTTTAAATGTTATATATGATATATAAATCCATATTGATATTATTATAAGTGGATTGAACCAGATTGAATATTGATTATTTTCATTATTTTCATATATTTGTAATGTGTGTTTAATTAAAAGCATAAGGCATATTAATTCTGTTATATATATAATTATTAGCGATCTTGATTTTATATTTATCTTTCTTTTGTCTTTTTCTTCCTTTAATATATAAATATTTATAAATGAAATGGAATGAGTTGTGATCCATGTGTAAAAAGTTATCACAAAACAAAATATTGATATTGATGCAAAATCCATTAATGTGAAAGATGATAATAAATTTACGTGATTTATTGTTTTCAAATACATAAATGCTGTTATTCCGCCCAATATAACACTTGCCATTGATATAATAGGTAAAATAGCATTAACTATATTATATGTATTTTTAAGCTTATTGTTTTGTTTATATTTTTTTATATTTTCTTTCATTATGATTATAACTCTTTTCTTCCTTTTGCTTTTCTGGTAAGCAATGTTTCTTATTAATCTTTAATTGATATCTAAGTATACGTTGGGATGTTTTCGTCAGAGAAATATTCAAAATGTCAAATAAAATTACATTTTACGGATTATTTCTTGTGTACTTCACAGCTTCATCGATTAATTGGTCATCAGGTCGAATGCCTGTGTAGAGCTCAAATTGTTCAACGGCTTGTAGCACAATCACCTCTGCACCAGAAATCGTTTGTTTACCTTGCTGTTGAGCAAATTGGATAAACGGTGTTTCAGCAGGAATCGCCACCACATCAAAAGCGGTTTGAGCTTGTTGAATGAGATTTTCAGGAAAGGCGAGATCAAATTCTTCTTTTCCCCCCTTCATCCCAATTGGCGTAACGTTGACTAAAATGTCTGCCGATTGATTGTCTAAAGATGAGATATATTCATAGCCATAAAGTACGGCTAAATTTTTACCTGTTTTTTCATTTCGAGCAAAAATCTTCAGATGCTCAAATCCTCTGTTTTTAAAGGCCGCGACGACCGCTTTAGCCATACCACCACTGCCTCGTACAATCACACGACTCTTTTTATCTAATTGATATTCTTTGATAAGTTTAACAATGGCAATGTAGTCTGTGTTGTAAGCGCGAAGAAAACCTCGCTCATTCACAATGGTATTCACAGACTGAATGGCTTGTGCAGAAGGGGAGATTTCATCTAAAAATGGCATACAGCTTTCTTTAAATGGCATCGAAACAGCACAACCTCGAATACCAAGTGCACGAATGCCTTTGACGGCGCTTTCAATATCCGTGGTAGTAAAGGCTTTATAGATAAAATTAAGCTCTAATTTTTGATACAGATAGTTATGGAATATTGTGCCAAAATTGCCCGGTCTACCAGAAAGGGACATGCAAAGTTGGGTGTCTTTGTTAATCATATCGATCCCTTAAATATTTAGATTTATATCATCATCGATAAAATATTGATTCATTTCGAATGCCGGTTTTGCCTCTTTGTCTTTGCCGACAATACGAGCAGGCACACCTGCTGCAGTGGCGTATTCAGGTACAGGTTGAAGAACAACAGAATTGGCGCCGATTTTGGCATATTTACCCACTTCTATATTGCCGAGAATTTTTGCGCCCGCCCCAATCATTACTCCTTCTCGTACTTTTGGATGGCGATCGCCAGATTCTTTACCTGTACCACCCAGGGTGACACCTTGTAAGATAGACACATCATTTTCAATTACCGAGGTTTCGCCCACTACAATACCTGTAGCATGGTCAAACATAATGCCGTGCCCAATTTTGGCGGCAGGGTGAATATCCACATCGAAAGCCACTGAAATCTGATTTTGTAAATAAAGTGCAAGCGCTTTTCGGTTTTGGTTCCACAAATAATGGGTAATGCGATAGCTTTGAATGGCGTGAAAACCTTTTAAATAAAGCAATGGGGTAGACCACAATTCCACAGCGGGATCGCGGTGGCGAACAGCTTTAATATCACAAGCGGCACAATCAATGATATTGGGCTCAGCTTGATAGGCTTCTTCAATAATTTCACGCAGCGAAATTGCGGGCATGATAGGGTTAGCCAGTTTATTCGCAAGCAAATAACTCAAGGCACTGCCAAGATTTTGATGTTTTAAAATAGTGGAATGGAAAAAGCTTGCGAGCATTGGTTCGCATTCTGCTAGTTCTTTTGCCTCTTGGCGAATGTGTTGCCATACTTCTAACGTCATTTTTTCTCCTTATTCGCCTTTTCGTTCACGACCCAATAAGCTCAGTGCCACGTCTTGTGCACTTTTACCACAAAAGAGCATTTGGTAAATTTGTTCTGTAATTGGCATTTCCACGCCTTGTCGTTGTGCTAATAAATAAGTTTCTTTGGTGTTATAAAACCCTTCCACCACTTGACCAATTTCATCCATGGCTTGTTGACCATCAGTTCCTTTACCAAGCATTAAACCAAATCGACGGTTACGGGATTGGTTATCGGTACAAGTGAGTACTAAATCTCCTAAACCTGACATACCCATAAAGGTTTGCGTATTAGCCCCCATGGATATACCTAAGCGAGTAATTTCCGCAATCCCACGGGTAATCAATGCTGTTCTCGCATTGGCACCAAATCCCATGCCATCCGAAATACCCGCACCAATCGCAATCACGTTTTTAATGGCGCCACCTAATTGAACGCCGATCATATCTTGGTTTACATACACCCGAAAATGCTGACTGCAATGAATTCGCGCTTGAAATTCTAAGGTAAACCTTTCATTACGAGAGGCAAGGGTAATCGCTGTTGGTAAGCCTTGAGCCAATTCTTTCGCAAAAGTAGGACCAGAAAGCACAGCGGTTGGAATGTCTTTTCCTAATGTTTCTTCTACTACTTCTTGTAGTAATCGGCCGGTGTTACGTTCTAATCCTTTGGTTGCCCAAATTAAGCGATGTTCAGGTTTTAAGTGCGGTCGAATTTTTAAGAGAATTTCGCCGAAAGCATGGCTTGGCACCACAATTAAAATGTCTTTCGATTGCTCAAGGGCTGTTTTCAAATCTAATTCTAAATGCAAACTTTCTGGAAATTCAATATCTGGCAGAAAGCGGCGATTTTGACGTTCCTGTTGCATTTGATGAATGTGCTCGTGATTGTGCCCCCAAAGATAGGTTGGAGAGCCATTGCGAGAAAATGAGATAGCGAGTGCTGTTCCATAAGAACCGCAACCAAGAATGGTAATTGGAGATTGGTATGGGTTCATTTCAATCACCTTTAAAATAAAAGGGCAGACGGTATCGCCTGCCCTTATCACAATTAATGTTGGGTTTCCTGATTTTCTTTCGCTTCGGCTGCTGCTTGCTGCTTGTTCATGTAATCAATGAACAACGCATCGAAGTTTACCGGAGAAAGGTTTAATGCCGGGAATGTACCACGATTTACTAAGTTAGAAATCAATTCACGAGCATAAGGGAA
>JAGZRY010000122.1 GCA_018381425.1 Haemophilus parainfluenzae | reverse complement strand
AATTTTAGCAAACGGAGAGAAAAAAATGAAGATAATTGAAGTCGATGAAGAATTATATCAATACATTGCGGCACAAACTCAATCTATTGGAGAAAGTGCTTCTGATATTCTTCGCCGTTTGTTGAATTTACCCGCTCACGCAACAAGCAAGGTTGATTTCTTTGGATCAGACGTATCAGCTGATAACTCAAAAAGTGCGGTGCATTCTGAGCCTGTTTTAACGGAAAAAACAACCGAAGCAATTCAACCAAAAGTTGAACCTGTTGAGCCGCCAAAAGTAGTGAAAAAACAATCGGATGAAGCAATCAATCATATTGTTGATAAAGTGCGTGCACTCTTGAATTCTGCTGAATTTAAAGAAGAGCCAAAAGCAGTGGTGCGTTTTTTAAGTATATTACGTACGCTTTATCGTACCAATCCAGAAAGCTTTGCACAGGCAACCGAAAGCTTACAAGGCCGTACTCGTGTGTATTTTGCTCGTGATGAAGGGACGTTGCTTGTGGCAGGTAACCATACTAAACCAAAACAAATTCCAGATACACCATATTGGGTGATTACCAATACCAATAGTGGCCGTAAAATGTTGATGTTAGAAGGGGCGATGCAGTCTATGCATTTGCCAGAATATTTAATCGACGAAGTTCGCCCTTATTTCGTTAGCAACTAAATCAATGCAAAAATTCCCTTGGCAAGCATTTGCCCAAAATTCAGCGTATGCAAATCAGGTCGCGTTGCGAAATTCGCAGGGCGATCCTTTTACTTGGGCAGAACTTGCTGAGAAAATTAATCAGGTAGAAACCTTCCTTTTACAACAAGGTGTGACAGCGCAAAGTGCGGTTGCTTTTTGTGGGAAAAATTCAGAACAGATCTTATTTCTTTATTTAGCCGTTATTCAGCTAGGCGCAAAAATTTTAGGTATCAATCCAGCATTTCCTAAAGAAAAAAGAGAAGAGTTATGCCAAGTGTATGGTGTGGATTTTTGTTATCAAACCGAAGATATTCATTATTTAGCTGCTGAACCATTACCCGAACATAAAGTGGATTTTACAAAAGCGGCAACGATGACGCTCACATCAGGTTCGACTGGTTTACCTAAAGCGGTGGTGCATAATGTTTCTGCTCATTTAGCTAATGCGGAAGGCGTTTGTGCCTTAATGAATTTTGGCAAAGATCAATCATGGCTACTTTCTTTACCGCTTTATCATGTCTCCGGACAAGGTATTGTGTGGCGTTGGCTTTACGCAGGTGCCACCTTAGTTTTACCAAAAGAAGATTTTTATCAATCTATTGGTGAGGTTTCCCATGTTTCTCTCGTGCCAACGCAATTACAACGCTGGTTTGATTATTTGGTGGAGCATCCACAGCCTATTCACACGCAAGCTGTGTTATTAGGCGGGACACAAATCCCTGTAAAATTAACCCAAGTGTTAAGTGAACTAGGTATTCGAAGCTATTCAGGTTATGGTATGACAGAAATGGCTTCTACCGTATTCGCTAAGCAATCGGATGGAAAAATTGGTGTAGGACAACCTTTATTCGGACGAGAATTTAAGTTAGTGAACGAAGAGGTTTGGCTAAAAGGTGCCGGACTTGCCATGGGATATTGGCGCAATGGGTGTGTTGATCCGCTTACTAATGCTGAAGGTTGGTTCCAAACCAAAGATAAAGGTCAATGGCTCGATAACGAATTAGTCATTCAAGGCCGATTGGATAATATGTTTATTTCTGGCGGTGAAAATATTCAGCCGGAAGAAATTGAAAAAGTGATTGCACAATCAGATTTGGTGAAACAAGTCTTTGTTTTGTCTCAACATGATGAGGAATTTGGCCACCGCCCTGTCGCGATTGTTGAATTTCATACCTTATTTAATGAAAGTGCGGTCGAATCTCTCAACGTTTTTTTACAAGGGCGATTGGAACGATTTAAGCAACCCGTTGCCTACTATGAACTCCCACAGGATTTAATCCAAGGGGCAATAAAGATTTCTCGTAAAGCGCTCGCCGATTGGCTGTCGCAATAATAGGAAAGTTAGTTTAATGAAAAATATCTCTCGTGTTTTGACCGCGCTTGGTCTTTCATTTGTTTTTACACTGGCGCTTTCTCATCCTGTTTGGGCAGAGAATAATAATGCGGATTTACCGACGGAAAAAACACTAAAAAGTGAATTAGCTGATGCACAAAAATTACCGGATGGCGATGAAAAAACAAATAACGTCGCAACAATCCAGGCTTCGCTTGATTTCTTGCAACAAATTCAAACCCAGCAAAAAAATAATAACGATTTGCAAGATACGCTTATTGATGCAGATTCTGAAATTCAGAAGAATAATGCTGATCTTCAAAATCTTAAAAAACAGCTAAGCACGACAAATAACACCGATTATGCTTCGCAAAGTTTAGCGAATTTGCAGACTCAGGTTGAAAAACTAACCAATCAACAACAAGATGCCCAATCTGCATTAAGTGCGGTGAATACACAACTTGCAGGGCAGAGTTCAGTGTCTGAACGTGCTCAAACAGCCTTGACAGATAATGTTAAACGTACGCAAGAATTGAATCAGAAATTGGCTGATCCAACAACGAGTTCACTATTAAAACAGCAAATCCAGCTGGAATTGCAACTGATTGAGCTAAAAAATATCTATAATCAAGTGCTATTAAAAAATAGTGATCAGTTGACGGTGCTTTATCAAAGCCGATATGAACTATTGAATACGCGTGTTCAAGCATTGCAGCAACAAATTGCGGCTATTCAAGACGTGATTAATCAAAAGAATTTGGCTAAAACACAAAACCAAGTTGAGCAAGTACAACAACAAAACCAAAGTGTTGAGCAAAATCCATTGATTCAGAAAGAGTTGGATTTAAATTCGCAGCTTAGCCAATATTTACTTGAGCAAACAGAGAAAACCAATACATTAACGCAAGATGAACTACGCATGCGAAATGTGTTGGATAACTTAACGCAGACACAACGTACCATTGATGAGCAAATCAGCGCATTACAAGGCACATTGGTGCTTTCACGCATTATTCAGCAACAAAAACAAAAATTACCAACCAATTTAAATATTCAAGGTCTTTCGAAACAAATTGCGGATTTACGTGTACAGATCTTCGATATTACACAAAAACGTAATGAGCTTTATGATATTGATACCTATATCAGTAAAATAGAGCAAGATGAAAATAAATCTTTTACCTCTGCGGAAAAAGCACAATTAACCAGTTTATTAACAGAACGTCGTAAAGTGGCCTCTGATTTGATTAAGTCATTGAATAATCAGTTGAACTTTGCGATTTCCTTAGAGTTAACCCAACAACAGATTACTCAAATCAGTGATCAAATTCAGTCTAAACTCGATCAACAAAGTTTCTGGGTAAAAAGTAACAATCCAATTAATTTAGATTGGATCAAAAAACTGCCTATGTCACTCAAGGCACAATTTGATGGCATTGGAAAGAAAATTGGTTTTCCGACAAACTTTGATAATTTGCCGTATTTACTCACTTATGTCTTTATTTTGTTTGTGATTGGTGGATTGATTTTTAAATTTAAAGAATTAATTAAACAACGTTTGAGCGTGATTAATGGCGAAATTAATACGCTTCGTTCAGATAGCCAATGGCATACGCCACTAGCATTATTTTATACCGCACTTTTATCTTTATCTGGCACCCTTTGGTTTTTAGCCGCTTGCCAATTGTTGGGCTTTTTCTTGGTGAAAAATCCACAAGACTTTTGGGAATGGTCACTTAGCATGGCAGGCTATTGGTGGTTCTTTAGCTTTGTCTTAGCTATTCTTCGTCCGAATGGCATTTTAGTGCGCCATTTTGGTTTTGCTAAAGAGAGTGCAACTAACTTACAAGACGTCACAAAACGTATTATTGTTTCTGTTGTGCTATTACTGAATACGTCAATTTTCAGTAATGTCATGGATACAGGTTTAGCCAATGACGTCCTCGGCGAAATTAATACCATTGTTGCGTTGCTTTTCTGCATTGTAATTATTGCACCACGTTTTATTCGTACTGAAAAATCATTGAGTTCAACGACAACAGATAAGCGTGATAGAACCATTTTCAAAATTGTACGAATCTTATTGCAATTGGTACCTGTTGTTTTAATTGTGTTAATTGCTTTAGGGTATTACTACACTGCCTTAAATTTAATTACACATATTATTAATACCTATATTGCATGGGTGGGGTGGTCATTAGTACGTCATACTATTTATCGCGGTGTCACTGTTGCATCAAGACGTTTAGCTTATCGTCGTTTACAAGAAAAACGTCAACAAAAACAGCAAGATTCAAGTGATGCTCCAGCTTCTGATGATGTAGTAGTCATTACCGAACAAGAAGAGGGATTGGCCTTAAATGAAGTACGTAGCCAGTTACTACGCTTTACCGATCTCTTTATTTGGACCGCACTTTTTGCCATCTTCTATTATGTCTGGTCTGATTTAGTGACTGTTGTAAGCTACTTGCGTGATATAACTTTATGGCAACAAACCTCGACAACTGAAACGGGCGTGGTAACGGAAACGATCTCACTCTTTAACTTGATTGTTGCATTAATCATTGTCGTGATTACCTATATTTTGGTGCGTAACATACAGGGTATTTTAGAAATATTAATCTTCTCTCGAGTGAAACTTTCACAAGGTACGCCTTATACAATCACCACCTTATTAACCTACATCTTTGTTGCGGTTGGTGGTGCGTGGGCATTCTCAACGCTTGGGATGTCTTGGTCAAAATTACAATGGTTGTTTGCAGCCCTTTCCGTTGGTCTCGGTTTTGGTATGCAAGAAATCTTTGCAAACTTTGTTTCGGGTATCATTTTATTATTTGAACGTCCAATTCGTGTGGGCGATACAGTGACAATTAATGGTGTGACAGGTACGGTGGCGAAAATCCGCATTCGTGCGATTACCATGATTGATCCTGATCGAAAAGAAGTGATTGTGCCAAATAAATCTTTTGTAACAGGTCAAGTGATCAACTGGGCATTGTCTAATACCGTTACTCGTTTGGTGGTGTCTGTTGGTGTGGCGTATGGTTCAGATTTAGACTTAGTGAAACGCTTATTATTGCAAGCCGCACATGAGCAACCAAGTGTCTTAAAAGATCCTGAACCAAGAGCATTATTCTTAACCTTTGGGGCAAGCACATTAGATCATGAATTACGTGTTTATGTAGGGCAAATATCTGAGCGAAATGATACGCTTGATGCACTCAATCGTCGTGTGAATGAATTATTTGCAGAAAATAATATTGATATTGCATTCAACCAATTAGATATCTTTATCAAAAACAAAGATACAGGCGAAGAGATTCCATTTATTGATGTGGCAAAATTAGCCCAAAATCATTAATTAAAGAGAGAAAATATGGCAGGGAATACTATCGGACAACTTTTTCGT
>JAGZRY010000121.1 GCA_018381425.1 Haemophilus parainfluenzae | reverse complement strand
AAATTAGTGAAAGAAAAAGGCTCGATTTAGATAAATGAATGTTTTTCATTGTAATAATGAAAAATATGATCGAAATTTTTGATTAAGTTTTTACTTGGAAACAGGTAAACTATACACAAATAATTCAAACAACGAGGAAAACACAATGTTTAAAAAAAGTATGAACATCGCTGATTACGATCCAGTTCTATGGCAAGCCATTCAGGACGAAAATCGTCGTCAAGAAGAGCATATCGAGCTTATCGCATCTGAAAACTATGCGAGTCCACGCGTAATGGAAGCTCAAGGTTCACAATTCACTAATAAATACGCTGAAGGCTATCCAGGTAAACGTTATTACGGCGGTTGTGAGTATGCTGACATTGTGGAACAGTTAGCAATTGACCGTGCGAAAGAATTATTTGGTGCAGATTACGTGAATGTTCAACCGCACTCTGGTTCACAAGCTAATGCTGCGGTGTATGGTGCATTGATTAATGCGGGCGATACTATTTTAGGTATGGATTTGGCCCACGGTGGGCACTTAACTCACGGTGCAAAAGTAAGTTTCTCTGGCAAGATTTATAACTCAGTGCTTTATGGAATCACTGCGGATGGCTTAATTGATTATGAAGATGTTCGTCAAAAAGCATTAGAATGTAAACCAAAACTTATCGTTGCTGGTTTCTCGGCTTATTCACAAGTTGTGGATTGGGCGAAAATGCGTGAAATCGCAGATGAAGTTGGTGCGTATTTATTTGTGGATATGGCGCATGTAGCGGGATTAATTGCAGCGGGTTTATATCCAAATCCACTACCGCATGCACATGTTGTTACAACAACAACCCATAAAACATTGGGTGGTCCGCGTGGTGGTTTAATTCTTTCATCTTGTGGTGATGAAGAAATCTACAAAAAATTACAATCATCTGTATTCCCTGCAAATCAAGGTGGTCCATTAGTTCATATTATTGCGGCAAAAGCAGTTTGCTTTAAAGAAGCATTAGAGCCTCAATATAAAGAATACCAAGCAAATGTGTTGAGAAATGCAAAAGCAATGGTTGAAGTATTTAAACAACGTGGTTATGACGTTGTGTCAAATGGTACTGAAAACCACTTGTTCTTAGTAAGTTTCATCAAACAAGGATTGACGGGTAAAGCAGCAGATGCAGCATTAGGTAAAGCAAATATTACAGTGAATAAAAACGCTGTACCAAACGATCCGCAAAAACCATTTGTTACTTCAGGTATTCGTGTAGGTACACCATCTGTGACTCGCCGTGGTTTCAATGAAAATGATGTGCGTGAATTAGCTGGCTGGATGTGTGATGTTTTAGATGCTTTAGGCAAAGAAAATGAAGAACAAGTGATTGCTGAAACTAAAGAAAAAGTATTAGCAATTTGTAAACGTCTTCCTGTTTACGCATAATGCTGATTCAGCTTTTATTTGTGATGTTAGCGGCGGTAAATATCGCCGCTTATTTTTTTATGTGGAAAGACAAAGTCCGCGCGGTTCGTCATGGCTGGCGAATTTCTGAAAATACTTTCTTTCTATTAAGCCTTCTTGGTGGGTTTATTGGTGTTTATTGCGGGATGAAACGCTTTCGTCATAAAACAAAACACTTCAGTTTTAAATTTGTTGTTATTCTCAGTGCCTTTGTTTGGTTGATCTTAATGCCTTATTGGTATTTCTTTCTTGAATAATGTTGGCAGAATAACTTTCAGTAATAAAAAAGCCTAGAGGATCTCTCTAGGCTTTTTAGTATGCGATTAGACTACTTAAAAATGAGGCGTCGATTTCGACTTTTCTTCACTTGCGAAAGTGTAATTAATCCCAACACAATGACATAGACAGCGAAAATAAATACCAACCATTGCACCATCGTGATGCCGAAAAGTGACCATTGGCTTTCATTACAGCTACCAGTTGGATTGAACACCGCAGGTAGCCATTTATGGAATGGTAACGTTTCTGGAAAGTTTGGTATAAATTCACATTGTTTCCATGGCGCAGGGTTCATTTGTAAATCAAGGTGACGAATTGAGATCATTAATCCTTTGATTGCACTAAATAAACCCACAATAAGAGCAAGAATGCGGACAATAAGTGAACTAGGGGCTAAGGCGCCGATAAGACCAGCGACGAATAAACCCACAACAGCTAAACGTTCATAAACACAAAGTACGCAAGGTTGTAACCCCATACTATATTGAAAATAAAGTGCGGTCGATTCTAAGGCAAATGCAGTAAATGCCAAAAAGATCCATGCCGAACGCTTAAGGGACAATTGCTTAAAAAAGTCGAGCATTCTCTCTCCTATGTTTTATTAAATTGGAAGAATTAAGCCAAGGTTAGCAAGCCAAATTGTTACCCCAGGTAGTATAAATTCAATTGAAAGGAAACCAACTAACGTTAATACAATAGTATAAGGCAATGCCATGTAGACCATTCTACCATAAGAAAGTTTAATTAACGGTGCAAGCGATGATGTGAGTAAGAACAAGAATGCAGCTTGACCGTTTGGTGTCGCAACAGAAGGTAAGTTTGTCCCTGTATTGATTGCTACAGCAAGTAATTCAAATTGATGCGGTGCAATAGCACCTGTCGCAAGCGCATGTTTCGCTTCATTGATATAAACCGTTGCAACGAATACGTTATCCGAAATTGCGGAAAGTAAACCGTTGAAACCGTAGAATAGCGCTAACTGTGTTTTCTCTTCAGAACTTAATACGAAGTGAATAATTGGCGCAAAGAGTTTTTGATCGATAATCACCGCAACAATAGAGAAAAATACCACTAATAACGCAGTGAAAGGTAAACTTTCTTGGAATGATTTACCAATGGCATGTTCATCAGTTACACCTGTAAAGGTTGTTGCAAGAATAATCACACTTAAACCAATCAAGCCGACAGCCGCTAAGTGGAAGGCTAAGCCTAAGATCAACCAAACCGCGATAATAGCTTGGACAGAAAGACGAATCTTATCTTGTTTAGACATTTTTTGTGCATTTTCGCGATCTAAATCCGCTAAGACTTGCCATACTTCTTCTGGTAGTTTTTCGCCATAACCGAATGCTTTAAATTTTTCAACTAAAATACAAGTGAGTAATCCACAGATAAAGACAGGAACAGTGACTGGCGCCATACGGAAGAAAAATTCAATGAAATTCCATTTAGCTTGTTCTGCAATGATTAAGTTTTGTGGTTCGCCCACCATGGTCATTACACCACCGAGTGCAGTCCCCATGCCAGCGTGCATCATTAAACTACGTAAGAAAGAGCGGAATTTTTCTAAGGTTTCGTGATTATTGATTTTGTTATCATCAGAAATATCAACCGCATCCTGTAGGTTTTTGCCTGATGCGACTTTGTGATAAACCCCATAGAACCCCATGGCAACACTGATAATGACTGCTACAACTGTTAGTGCATCTAAGAATGCTGAAAGAAAGGCAGCACTGAAACAGAATGCTAAAGAAAGGGCGATTTTAGAACGAATGCGCACTAATAGTTTGGTGAAGACATAAAGCAAAAGTTGCTTCATAAAATAAATACCAGCCACCATGAAGATTAAAAGTAAAACCACTTCAAAGTTTGCTACGATCTCTGCTTTAACGTGTTCCGCATTTGTCATACCAATAGCAATGGCTTCAAATGCTAATAAACCACCTGGTTGAAGAGGGTAACATTTTAATGCCATGGCTAGGGTGAAAATAAATTCTGCGACGAGTAACCAGCCAGCCACAAATGGGCTTACCCAAAAAAATAAAATTGGATTAATTACCAGGAAGGCAATAATGGTTAATTTATACCAATCTGGACTCGTTCCCAGAAAGTTTTTCATAAATGCTTGTGTGTAAGTCATATCGAACTCCGTTTTTTATAGTCCTGTCATTGTAATATATACTGCTTTAAAGGATAATAGACCAGTTGAAGATTTAGTGAATAAATCACATTTTTTTGATCTTTTTAGACTTTTTTATATTTATTTCATACTCATGCAAACAGATAATACCCTTTTACGGGCTCAAAGCCCAGCCGCGCTTGCCGAAGAATATATTGTTAGAAGTATTTGGGATGATGTATTTCCCGCTGGCACTAACCTTCCTTCTGAACGTGATTTAGCTGATAAAATCGGCGTCACACGCACGACATTACGTGAGGTATTACAGCGTTTGGCTCGTGATGGCTGGCTTACCATTCAACATGGCAAACCGACAAAAGTCAATGATATTTGGGATACAGCGGGTCCAAGCATTATTGAAACCTTAATTACTTTAGATCGTCAAAGCGCGCCGTTAATCATTGAAAATATGCTTTCATTGCGTAGTCGTATGTCTGAATCTTATATTTATGAAGCTGTAAAAAATTCGTCTAAAGCTTCGGTTGGTTTGTTTAAGGGGCTAGATTCATTAGAAAATACTGCTGAAAGCTATATGGAATTTGACTATGCGCTATTTCGTCAGTTTACCGTAATGGCTAATAAACCTTTCTATCGTTTGATTTTTAACAGTTTGCGTGGGGTTTATCACAAAATAGGGTTATTGTTTTTCAGCGAAGAAAAACATCGCCAAGTAACTTATGATTTCTATGTTGAATTGCGTGAGATTTGCGAAAAAGGCCAGTCAGATTTGGTGGTGGACTGTATTCGTAAACACAAACAAGTTACTTCCGCTTACTGGCGAGCCATTTTAGAAAATTTGCCAAAAGATTTATAGCAGCAGAATAATATTAAAAGTGCGGTTGAAAATGACCGCACTTTTCCTTATATCAAAGACTCAATATTATGCGAATTCCAAGAATTTATCATCCCGAATCCCTTAAAAATCAATCTATTTGCCAACTTTCAGAGGACGCGGCTAATCACGTAGGACGTGTGCTTCGTATGACTGAAGGTGAGCAAATTGAATTATTTGATGGAAGTAATCATATTTATCCAGCGAAAATTATTGAAGCGAGCAAAAAGGCCGTTAAGGTGGATATTCTTGGTTGTGAATTAAGTGATAAAGAGTCGAATTTATCGATTCATTTAGGGCAGGTTATTTCACGTGGTGATCGAATGGAATTTACCATTCAAAAATCCGTAGAGTTGGGCGTGAACGTGATTACACCATTATGGTCAGAACGATGTGGCGTGAAGTTAGATGGTGAGCGTATGGATAAGAAAATCCAACAATGGCAAAAAATTGCCATTGCAGCTTGTGAACAATGTGGCCGTAACGTTGTGCCAGAAATTCGTCCGTTAATGAAATTACAAGATTGGTGTGCAGAAAATGATGGCGCGTTGAAATTGAATTTACATCCAAGAGCCCAATATTCTATTAAAACCTTGCCTTCTATTCCCAAAGAAGGGGTTCGTTTGCTTATTGGTTCAGAAGGCGGTTTATCACCTCAAGAAATCGCTCAAACTGAACAACAAGGATTTACTGAAATTTTATTAGGAAAGCGTGTGTTACGCACAGAAACGGCCTCTTTAGCG
>JAGZRY010000120.1 GCA_018381425.1 Haemophilus parainfluenzae | reverse complement strand
CGTTCTATTTATTTGCATTTCTCAGCCCTGATTCTGGTTAATTTTAACGTAACAACAAAGGAAATTACGATGAATCAGTCAATTTTATCTGCATTTGGTGCGACCGGCGAAGAACGGGTAATTAACGCATTGAATGCATTCAAACAAGGTAATGGCGTATTAGTATTGGATGATGAAGATCGCGAAAATGAAGGCGATTTAATCTTCCCAGCAGAAACCATTACGCCAGAACAAATGGCAAAACTTATTCGCTATGGCAGTGGTATCGTGTGTTTATGTATTACCGATGAACAATGTAAACAGCTTGATTTGCCACCAATGGTTGAACACAACAATAGCGTGAATAAAACCGCGTTTACCGTGACGATTGAAGCGGCAGAAGGTGTGTCGACAGGTGTATCAGCACAAGATCGAGTAACAACCATTAAAGCTGCGATTGCAGATCAGGCAAGACCCACTGATCTTCACCGTCCTGGACATGTTTTCCCATTACGAGCGGCAGAAGGTGGTGTTTTAGCACGTCGTGGCCATACTGAAGCCTCAGTTGATTTAGCTCGCTTAAGTGGTTTTAAACCAGCGGGTGTGATTTGTGAAATCACGAATGATGATGGCTCTATGGCTCGTGCACCAGAAATTATTAAATTTGCGAAAAAATTTGGTTATGTAGTACTAACAATAGAAGATTTGGTAGCATATCGTCAAAAATATCAGTGCTAATTAAATACTCAGAAAACAAAAGTGCGGTCAGAAAATCGTTTAAATTCTGACCGCACTTTGCATTTTAGGCTTAATTCGTTTCCACAAAGCTTAATGCCGTTTCAACCACTTCAATTCCTGCGCCTTGTTTAAAGGCATTTTCACTTAAATAGCGTCGCCATTGTCTTGCCCCTTTGCAGTTTTGGAATGCACCAAGCATATGTCGAACGATATGATTTAAATAGACACCTTGGCTCAGCTGTTTTTCAATGTAAGGGAACATGGCTTTCACCGCTTGTCTTGGCGTGACGATATCCGCATTGGCATCAAAAAGCATTTGATCAACATAGCCCAACAATGACGGATTTTGATAAGCCTCACGCCCAACCATCACGCCATCCACAAATTGCAAATGGTGTTTAATTTCTTCGATGGTTTTAATGCCACCATTAATTGCAATAGTCAACTGCGGGAAGTCTTTCTTTAATTGGTAAACACGATCATAATCCAAAGGGGGAATCTCGCGATTCTCTTTTGGGCTTAATCCTGAAAGCCAGGCTTTTCTTGCGTGAACAATAAATTCTTGGCAGCCTGCATAATGGACTTTTTCGATAAAGTCGCAGAGAAATTCATAGCTATCCAAACCATCAATGCCAATACGCGTTTTCACGGTGACAGGAATATTCACGACACGTTGCATTTCTGCAATACATTCTGCTACTAAATCTGCTTTTGCCATCAAACAAGCACCAAACATACCATTTTGCACGCGATCAGAAGGGCAGCCCACATTCAGATTAATTTCATGATAGCCTCTTTCTTCCGCTAATTTGGCACAATGTTTAAGCTGTGCGGGATCGCTTCCACCAAGTTGTAAGGCAACCGGGTTTTCTTGCAAATCAAAATCTAAATGATCGTATTTGGCATGAATAATGGCGGGAGCCGTAACCATTTCGGTATAAAGCAAGGCATTTTTACTAAATTGACGATGAAAATAGCGACAATGGCGTGTTGTCCAATCTAACATTGGCGCAACGGAAAAGCGGCCACGATAAAAGTGCGGTTGGTTTTCTGACATATTTTATTTCTCTTGAATCTCGTTACGGCGAAGATCTTCTGCTTGTTGTTCCTGCATTCGTTGGCGGAAACGCCCAGCCGCAAAGTGGTAAAAAGGTTTCGGACTAAATTGGCGCGAAATTATGGAGGCAATGATACTGGAAATCAAGAGCCAAATTAGCACGGGTTGAGCCCCGGTCATTTCCATTACTACTACGCTGGCTGTCACAGGGGATTGTGTGCCTCCAGCTAAAAAGGCTGCCATACATAAAATGACCAAGAAACGTTGATCGACCATGCCGTTACTGATTTCCCATAACATAGTGCCGATACCCGCACCAGTAGTGAGAGATGGCGTAAAAATTCCGCCCGCGATGCCATTCCAATAAGTCGTAACCGTTGCGAAGAGTTTTAGTATTCCCACTTCAGGTGAAACGAGTTGTCCTTCTAATGCTCTTGCAACCACATTATAGCCCGTTCCATAAGTTTGCCCTTCGCTGTAGGTACCCATTGCGGCAAGTACTAAACCGAGTAATAAAGCAATGTAAATTGGGTGTTTGCGGATCCAGTCACGCCATTTAAGTGGAGAAAGTTCCGCGAGCCCTTTGGCAAGGAGTCGTCCAAATATACCACCCAGTACACCGCAGACGATGCCACAAATGGCAAGCCAAAGATATAAATAAGGAATAGAAGTCGCACCTTTATAGGCTGGAAAGTAAGGGCTATTGCCTTGAATCGCCACTAAAATAAAACCGGCCGCTAATACACCGAGCAACACACGGCGTTCCCAGCGTAACATCACGCCACGACCAAGTTCTTCAATGGCAAAAATGACTCCAGCTAAAGGGGCATTAAAGGCGGCAGCAAGACCGCCTGCTGCACCCGTTGCGATGAGTTCATTCGTACTTAAGCCACGGAAAGCGAAGTTATATTTACGACAGAAATTTCCCCAAGCGAGCATAACCGCTGCACCCACTTGAACAGAAGGTCCTTCACGTCCAACAGACGCACCGATAACCATTGCAAAGAAAGTAAGTGGAATTTTCCAAATGGTTTGGCGAAATTTAACAAGTTTCGTTTTATAGCCATTGTAAGGAAGATTAATGGAGGCAATAACTTGTGGAATACCGCTGCCACCAACATAAGGTGTGTATTTGGCGGTAAACCAGGTGAGAAAAGCAAGACCAAGCGGTAAAATGATCCAAACGGTGAGAGGATATTTAGCAGACCAATAGGCATTAAATTCAAGCCCCATGTCGGCGAGTTTCGCAAATCCAAAGGAAAATAGGGCAACAAATGTCGCACCAATCAGTAAACATACAAATTCGAGTGTTTTATGAGAGATACGATGGGTTTGTCGAAGTTTTTTATGGTAGAAATAACGTAAATGAAAAATGAATGAACGTAACATAATGATTGCCAACAGAATAATTCTGCTTGAAATTATAAAACCCTGGCTACATACAGGCAATTGATTTGACAAAGTGCGGTCTATTTCATCTGGATTTTTTGCTAAGCGATCCTTTGCGATCCTATTTCTGTTTAAATATTGACAATATGAGGTGAAACCATTAGAATTCAGCGTCTATTTCTTCTGTCTATTGGATGGAGGGATAGATTTTGTAACAAACATTCTATTATGAATAACATTTAAACTGGAGCTTTTTTAATGGCAACTATCAACCAGCTAGTACGCAAACCGCGTGTGAAAAAGGTTGTAAAAAGTAACGTTCCTGCATTAGAGGCTTGCCCGCAGAAACGTGGTGTGTGCACTCGTGTATACACAACTACACCTAAAAAACCGAACTCAGCATTACGTAAAGTATGTCGTATTCGTTTAACTAATGGCTTTGAAGTAACTTCTTACATCGGCGGCGAAGGTCACAACCTTCAAGAGCATAGTGTTGTGCTTATCCGTGGTGGTCGTGTTAAAGACTTACCAGGTGTGCGTTACCACACTGTACGCGGCGCATTAGACTGTGCAGGCGTTAAAGATCGTAAACAAGGTCGTTCTAAATACGGCGTTAAACGTCCTAAAGCTTAATGGAACTCCGTTAAGTAAGGCCAAACGTCTAAATTAGTAAAAATTTAAATCAGAAACTCCAGTATCACATTAGCTCACTTTAAAGTGCGGTTAATTTTTATAGAGTTTTGGATATCCTGAAGATTAAATATACGGAGAAATTCGCAATGCCACGTCGTCGTAGTGTTGAACCACGCAAGATTCTTCCAGATCCGAAGTTCGGTTCAGAGTTACTTGCAAAATTTATTAATGTATTAATGGTAGACGGTAAAAAATCCGTTGCTGAAACCATCGTTTACGGTGCGTTAGACAAACTTGCAGAACGCACAGGTAAAGAACCTTTAGAAGCATTTGAAATTGCACTTGAAAACGTTCGCCCAACTGTTGAGGTTAAATCTCGTCGTGTTGGTGGTTCTACTTACCAAGTGCCAGTTGAAGTACGTCCAGTTCGTCGTAACGCATTAGGTATGCGTTGGATCGTTGAAGCGGCACGTAAACGCGGTGATAAATCAATGGCTTTACGTCTTGCAAATGAATTATCTGATGCATCAGATAACAAAGGCGCAGCAGTGAAAAAACGTGAAGACGTTCACCGTATGGCTGAAGCTAACAAAGCATTTGCTCACTTCCGTTGGTAATACGCTTTTAAAATCTAAGGGCTTCATCCTCGATGAAGCCTTACCCTTATATAAACAGATATTAAACTTAACAAGGTTATAATAATGGCTCGTACAACCCCTATTGAAAGATATCGTAATATCGGTATTAGTGCGCACATTGATGCTGGTAAAACTACTACCACTGAACGTATCTTATTCTACACTGGTGTAAGTCACAAAATTGGTGAAGTACACGATGGTGCAGCAACAATGGACTGGATGGAACAAGAACAAGAGCGTGGTATTACCATTACCTCTGCGGCAACTACCGCATTCTGGTCTGGTATGTCACAACAGTTCCCACAACACCGTATCAACGTTATCGATACCCCGGGACACGTAGACTTTACTGTTGAAGTAGAACGTTCTATGCGTGTTCTTGATGGTGCGGTAATGGTTTACTGTGCGGTTGGTGGTGTTCAACCTCAGTCTGAAACTGTATGGCGTCAAGCTAACAAATATCAAGTTCCACGTATTGCGTTCGTAAACAAAATGGACCGTACTGGTGCTAACTTCTTACGTGTTGTTGATCAACTTAAAACTCGTTTAGGTGCGAACGCTGTTCCTCTTCAACTTCCAATCGGTGCAGAAGAAAACTTCACTGGTGTTGTTGATTTGATCAAAATGAAAGCGATCAACTGGAACGAAGCTGACCAAGGTATGACCTTCACTTATGAAGATATTCCAGCAGATATGCAAGCAGCTTGTGAAGAATGGCGTCAAAACCTTGTTGATGCAGCAGCTGAAGCAACTGAAGAATTAATGGAAAAATATCTTGGTGGTGAAGAGTTAAGCGAAGAAGAAATCAAAGCAGGTCTTCGTCAACGTGTATTAGCAAATGAAATCATCTTGGTAACTTGTGGTTCTGCATTCAAAAACAAAGGTGTTCAAGCAATGCTTGATGCGGTTGTTGAATACTTACCAGCACCAACTGATATTCCAGCAATCAAAGGTATTAATCTAGATGAAACTGAAGGTGAACGTCACGCAAGCGATGATGAGCCGTTCTCTTCATTAGCATTCAAAATTGCAACTGACCCATTCGTAGGTAACTTAACCTT
>JAGZRY010000119.1 GCA_018381425.1 Haemophilus parainfluenzae | reverse complement strand
GGTATGGCACCAATGCGTTCTCATATCTTTGACCAATTAAAACGTTTACACTCTAAACGTAAAATGTCATTCTGGTATGGTGCACGTTCTAAACGTGAAATGTTCTATGTAGAAGATTTTGATCAGCTTCAAGCAGAAAATCCGAACTTTACATGGCATGTTGCATTATCTGATCCGTTACCGGAAGATAACTGGACTGGTTACACCGGCTTTATTCACAACGTACTTTATGAAAACTACTTGAAAAATCATGAAGCACCAGAAGATTGTGAATACTACATGTGTGGACCTCCAGTGATGAACGCGGCGGTAATCAAAATGTTGAAAGACCTCGGTGTTGAAGATGAAAACATCTTATTAGATGACTTCGGTGGTTGATTTTAGTTAACCCAAACATCATGAAAACTGACCGCACTTTGTGATGAAGTGCGGTCAATATTTAAGATGGATTACAGGCAAGCTGATGGATTCGTCGGTTTGCCTGTAATTCATATATTTAGGAAGTAATAGATGAAAAAAGTATTAAGCGGATTGGTTGCTGTAGTCCTAGCTTGTTCATTAAGTGCGTGTAAGAAAGATCCCGAAATTATTTCACTTAGCGGTAAAACTATGGGAACTACTTACCATATCCGTTATATTGAGGATGATTCTGTTAGCGAAAACGCACAAAAAACACATGACCAAATTGAAGTCGTTTTAAAAGACGTGAATCAGAAAATGTCCACTTACATTAAGGATTCCGAATTAAGTCGCTTTAATCAAAATACACAAGTGAATACACCAATTGAAATCTCTGCTGACTTTGCCAAAGTATTACAAGAAGCGATCCGTTTAAATCAGGTTACTGAAGGTTCATTGGATGTGACGGTAGGGCCTGTAGTGAATTTATGGGGATTTGGTCCAGAAAAACGACCAGAACGTAAACCAACCCCAGAACAACTTGCTGAACGTCAAAGTTGGGTGGGAATTGATAAAATTCACCTTGATATGAGCGGTAAAACCCCAACATTAAGTAAAGCTGTGCCACAGGTTTATATTGATTTGTCATCTATTGCTAAAGGTTTTGGTGTGGATCAAGTCGCGGATGTATTAGAGCAAAATCACGTACAAAATTATATGGTGGAAATTGGCGGGGAAATCCGTGCAAAAGGTAGAAATGCCGAAAACAAAGCGTGGCAAATTGCCATTGAAAAACCTAATAATACGGGTGAAAGAGCAGTCCAAGAAGTGATAGGGTTAAATAATATGGCGATGGCGACCTCAGGCGACTACCGTATTTATTTTGAGGAAAACGGTCAACGCTTTGCTCATGAAATCGATCCAAAAACCGGTTATCCAATTCAACATCATTTAGCCTCAATTACCGTGCTTGCACCAAGCTCCATGACAGCTGACGGCTTATCTACAGGCTTATTTGTACTTGGTGAAGATAAATCCTTGGAAGTGGCCGAGAGAGAAAATATTCCAGTTTATTTAATTATGAAAACCGAGCAAGGCTTCGAAACGAAAATGTCTTCAGCCTTCCAAAAGTTACTCGCAAATAAGGAATAATCATGCAAACGTTATTTTTTACCCTAATCGCTTTTGTGGCCATTATTGTATTAATGTCTGTGGGCTTTATCTTTAAAAAACAAAGCTTAAAAGGTAGCTGTGGAGGCCTTTCTTCACTTGGTATAGCCAAAGCCTGTGACTGCGATAAACCTTGTGACACTTTGCAAGAAAAATTAGATGCTGGCGATGAAAATGCCAAAGCTGAATATGAACAAAAATTTGCGAAGAAAGACGATGATTCGCAATTTTATGAAGTGAAATAATTCACTCAAAATCAACCGCACTTTGTACAACAATCTTAATTTATGGGGCGGAAGTCATTCCGCCATATTTTAATCATTATCACCAATGTGCTTCGCCTTAACCGAAGTTACGGGAGACTTATGTTAACTTCAAATACTTATAATCAACATTTCGTACCATTGAGTGCTGAACAACTTGCCGAAAATACCACTAAAAAAGTCATTTGCGGTATGTCTGGTGGGGTGGACTCCTCCGTTTCCGCGTTTATTCTTCAACAACAAGGCTACCAAGTGGAAGGCCTGTTTATGAAAAACTGGGAAGAAGATGACGATACCGATTATTGTACAGCCGCAGCGGATCTTGCTGATGCGCAGGCAGTATGCGACAAGCTAGGTATTAAGCTACATAAAATCAATTTTGCGGCGGAATATTGGGATAACGTGTTTGAACATTTCTTAACAGAATACAAAGCTGGTCGTACGCCAAACCCTGATATTCTTTGTAACAAAGAAATTAAATTTAAAGCTTTCTTGGAATATGCCGCGGAAGATTTGGGCGCTAACTATATTGCTACCGGCCATTATGTACGTCGTCGTGGTGCAGATGATCAAGCAGAGCTATTGCGCGGCTTAGATAGCAATAAAGACCAAAGCTATTTCCTTTACACGTTGAGTAAAAATCAGGTAGGCCAAAGCCTTTTCCCTGTTGGTGAAATTGAAAAGCCGATCGTACGTGCTATTGCGGAGGATTTAGGCTTAATCACTGCGAAGAAAAAAGATTCTACCGGTATTTGTTTTATCGGTGAGCGTAAGTTTAAGGATTTCTTAGCGCGTTATTTACCGGCTCAACTAGGTGACATCCGTACCGTAGATGGCGAGATTATTGGTCGCCATGAAGGCTTGATGTACCATACACTGGGGCAGCGTAAAGGGCTAGGTATCGGTGGATTAAAAAATGCCGGTGATGAAGCCTGGTATGTGGTGGATAAAGATGTGGAAAATAATGAATTGATTGTCGCACAAGGCCATGATCATCCACGTTTATTCTCCAAAGGCTTAATTGCCAAGCAGCTACATTGGGTGAGTCGCGAACCTGTACGTGAAGCGTTCCGTTGCACGGTGAAAACTCGTTATCGTCAAACGGATATTGCTTGTTTGGTTGAGCCGATTGATGACGATTGCATTCGAGTGATTTTTGACGAACCGCAAGCCGCGGTCACACCGGGTCAATCAGCCGTGTTTTACCTAGATGAAGTCTGCTTGGGCGGCGGCATTATCGAAGAACGAATTTAATCAACACCTAACAAAGTGCGGTCAGAAATTTAACGATTTTTCTGACTGCACTTTTTCTTCTATCGCATTTCAATTTTCGTTAATTTGAAAAAATGATGATATTTTGCTAGTATAAATTTCGTATTTGGAAACAATCCACTCAAATCCTACTGAGCGTTTCCTTCAAAATCGCACTTCTCCGTGCTGTCATTTGCGATGGTTCCATCGCCCGTTTGGGTCTTAAGGCCTTGTTTTATTTAATCTGATTTTATTTTTATTCACCTAATTTTTAAGGGGGAAGCTTGTCTTTATCTAAATTTATGGAAAAACAAACGTCGTTCAATCCTTTAGTGATTGGTGCAACGTTATTTTTTGTAGTGTTATTGGTGGCAATGATTTTAATTGCACCGGAACAAACACAAACTTTATTAAATGCCGCCAAATCGGGCATTTTTGCGAACTTTAGTTGGTTTTACGTATTAGCATTCTCAGTATTTTTGGGCTTTTTAGTCATTTTATCGGTCAGTAGCCTAGGTAATATCAAATTAGGCAATGATGAAGAAGAACCTGAATTCGGTTTTCTCTCTTGGTTGGCAATGTTATTTGCTGCCGGCATGGGGGTAGGGTTGATGTTCTTTGGTGTAGCAGAGCCCTTAACGCATTACTTATCTGACATTACTGGAGGTACAGCAGAACACAAACAACAAGAAGCCTTGTTACACACCTTATTCCACTGGGGAATTCATGCGTGGGCGGTGTATGGCACGATTGCGTTGGCATTGGCTTACTTTGGATTTCGTTACAAATTACCTTTGGCATTACGCTCTTGTTTCTATCCGTTATTGAAAGAGCGTATTAATGGCAAGTTAGGCGATTTTATCGATATTATGGCGCTACTTGCTACCTTATTCGGTATTATAACAACGTTAGGTTTCGGTGCTTCTCAATTGGGGGCAGGCTTACATCAATTAGGCTGGATTAGTGAAAATAGCTTCAGCTTACAAATGATTGTAATTGCTGTGGTAATGAGTTTAGCAACATTTTCCGCAATTTCTGGCGTAGGGAAAGGGGTAAAAATCTTAAGTGAGCTGAATTTAACACTAGCTTTCTGTTTGTTGATTTTCGTGTTAGTGGCGGGACCGACACTTTATTTGTTATCCGCTTTTAGCGACAACATCGGAACTTATCTCAGCAACTTAGTACAATTAAGCTTCAAAACCTATGTTTATGAACAAGAACATACTGGCTGGTTTAGCGGTTGGACAATTCTGTATTGGGCATGGTGGTGTTCTTGGGCGCCATTTGTAGGCTTGTTTATTGCCCGTATTTCGAAAGGACGCACGATTCGCGAATTTATTTCGGCGTGTTGGTGATTCCTAGCATGTTCGGTATTTTGTGGTTTACCGTATTTGGTAATACAGCCATTTGGTTGAATGATGGTGAAGCTGCAGGTACGTTAGGACAAATGATTTCTTCGCCTGAAACGTTGCTCTTTAAATTCTTAGATTATTTACCGCTTTCTGGTGTGACGGGTTTAGTGAGTTTGGTGGTGATTTCTTTATTTTTTATCACTTCTGCTGATTCGGGTATTTATGTATTAAACAACATTGCATCACGTGATAAAAGCCTCGCTGCACCACGTTGGCAAGCGGTGATGTGGGGCGTATTAATGTCAGTCGTTGCGATTGTTTTAATGCAATCGGGTGGTTTGGCAAACCTACAGGCAATGACCTTGTTAGTGGCGTTACCTTTCGCCATGTTGATGTGTTTTAGTTTATGGAAAGGCTTGAATGCGGATAAAAAATATTTTGATACTAAAGTGAATCCAACCAGTATTTTCTGGACGGGGGATAAGTGGAAAGAACGTTTGGAACAAATGATGAACCAAACACAAGAAAAAGATATTTTACGTTTCCTTAAACATACGGTATTACCGGCTATGCGAGAATTACGTCAAGAGTTGATTGGCAAATATGACTTGAGCGTGCAAATTAACACGTTATTTGATCAAGATGAACCTGCAGTCGAGTTAGTCATTCAAAAAGAATCAATGCGTGATTTTATGTATGGCGTTAAATCTGTGGGTCGAGATGTATCCACTCAACTCATTAATGATGACAATTTGCCACATATTCAGCATAGTATGACTTATGAACCATACACTTATTTCTTTGATGGTCGAGTGGGTTATGATGTGCAATATATGGATCAAGATGAATTAATTGCTGATATGTTGAAACATTATGAACGCTACTTAAGTTTGCTAGATGACGTAGGCCGAGAATTGATGGCACACGAGCAAACAGAACTGGCTGAATAATAAGACTAAAGTGCGGTTGAAAATAGCATTATTTTTGACCGCACTTTTAAAATTACCTCTTGAGACAAATGCATAAAAAGAGTATATTCAAGCCCAAATTTTCAATTTAATTCTAACGGAGTTTTTCTATGTTTGGTT
>JAGZRY010000118.1 GCA_018381425.1 Haemophilus parainfluenzae | reverse complement strand
GTATCTTGAACACCCGGTAATTCGATTACGATACGTTCTGCACCTTGACGTTGGATAACCGCTTCAGCCACACCTAATTCAGCGACACGTTTACGTAAAATTGTTAAGTTTTGCTCGATCGCTAAGTTACGTGATTCTGTTAATGCCGCTTCAGAAAGGGCAAGGTTTAAGGTGTTGTCACCAATATCAGACACTTCTAATGTTGGGTGTAACTGACGAATAATACGCGCTGCTTTTGACATTTGGTCTGCGTTTTCTAACGTGACCGTTGTACCAAATTTGTCGCTATTTTTAATCGCCGTAAACTGAATTTTTTCTTTACGTAATTCGTTGCGTAATGTGTCTTGTAATTGTTCTTGGCGTTTAGCAAGAGCCGAATTCATGTCCACTTCCATCAAGAAACGTACACCACCACGTAAGTCCAAACCCCATTTCATCGGGTTAGCACCAATGCTGCTTAACCAAGCCGGTGTTGCCGGTGCAAGGTTTAATGCTGTGGTGTAGCTGTTGCCAAGTTTTTCTGCAATTTTATCTTTGGCAAGAAGTTGGTCATCTGTGTTGGTGAAACGGGCAAGAATGGAGCCATTTTCAAGAACGATAGATTTGGTTGGAAGGTTATTTTCTTTTAGTACGTTTTGTACTTCAGTTAATGCGGTGGTGTCTGCTTGTTGTCCGCGAGTACCAGAAATTTGCACCGCAGGATCTTCACCATAGATATTTGGAAGAGAGTATAAAGCACCAATGGCGACCACAAGGATCACCATTAGATTCTTCCATAATGGGTAACGATTTAACATAGTTTTCCCTTTAGGAATTTAAATTAGAGAGATTTTACAGAACCTTTCGGTAATACTGAAACGATGTAGTTACGGTTAATCGTGATTTCAGTAGTATCGTTTAAAGCGATAACAATTTCAGCACCTTCGGTTACTTTAGTGATTTTACCAATCAAACCACCAGCGGTTAATACTTCAGTGCCTTTCGTTAATTCAGACATTAATTTTTTGTGTTCTTTATTACGTTTTGCTTGTGGGCGGTAAATCATAAAATAAAAAATTAAACCGAAGATCACGAAAATAAATAATGTGGACATTGGGCTTTGTGCTTCCATTGTGTTTTCCTTATAAAATGAAAAGTTAAAAGTGTGCGTAAAATACCATAAAACGGCATTCAGTAAAAGCCGATGAAGGCAATAACAACTAGAATTTTGGAATTAATTGATTTTTTTCAAGCAAACTTCGAAGATTTGCTCGGAAAGCCAATGTTGATCCACTAATTCACATTGATTTTCTTCACAAAAAACAACAAAATTTTCGACCGCACTTTGACGATTTAATTGCAAAACTAATTCATCATTTGGTGCTAAATTTGCCAAAGCCTTCTTCGCGGTTAAAAGCGGAATCGGGCAGGAAAGTGCGGTCAAATTTAATTGATATTTCATGATTTAAGCTTGGCGACGAGCAAACATAATTTTGCCCATAGCCGTGAGTTGTTCTGCTGATAAATATTGCTTACCAAGCTCAAATAGCGGCTCTTCAAGGGCAATGTGTCTATCATAGCTCGCCACAAACAGCGTAATCAGCCTTTCATCTACATCGGTACGTTTCTCTGCAATCAATTCTTCTAGCTGCTCGGAAAGCTTTGCCCAATTTTCATGCAAAGTAACATGCTGGCGTTCTAATTCATCCACCGACTCTTTCGCTTGAGGTGCTTTTTCAATTAAAGCGGGGAAAAAGTCTTTTTCTTCGTCATCATGATGAAGAGGTGCAGCATGATTAAAATACTGCAATATGGTTTTCACATCATTTAATACGGCTTGATTCACGCCATTTTTTTCTAAGTAGCCAGGAAGAATGGTGAGCTGCTTGCAAAAGCGTTTCACCTTGCTATGACAGGCATAAAGCATATCAATCGGTTCATTCCAAGTGGCAAATTGTTGAGGTTCGAGGATTTGCATAAGGTTTCCTTTGTTAAAAAGTGCGGTCAAAAAACGCTTCATTTTTCTACCGCACTTTCAGCAATTATGAGTTATCCGCTAATTGTAATGGGGGAACAGGTTTGCCCATGCGAGCATAGAATTCCACCACAAAATCATCAAAACGATCGTCTTCAATCGCTTGACGAATTTCCGCCATTAAACGTTGATAATAGCGTAAATTGTGAATGGTATTTAAGCGTGCACCTAAAATTTCACCGCATTTATCTAAATGATATAAATACGCTTTGGTGTAGTTTTTACAGGTGTAGCAATCACATTCTGGATCCAATGGGCTGGTATCATCACGATATTTTGCATTACGGATTTTAACAATGCCGTCTGTCACGAATAAATGACCGTTACGAGCGTTACGGGTTGGCATTACGCAGTCAAACATATCAATACCACGACGTACGCCTTCCACTAAATCTTCCGGTTTACCTACGCCCATTAAATAACGCGGTTTATCAGCCGGAATTTGTGGGCAGATGTATTCTAAAATGCGGTGCATATCTTCTTTAGGTTCGCCTACCGCTAAACCGCCCACCGCATAACCGTCAAAGCCAATATTCACTAAACCTTCTAGTGATACTTTGCGTAATTCTTCAAATACGCCGCCTTGAATAATACCGAATAGCGCATTTTTATTGCCTAATTCATCAAAGCGATCGCGGCTGCGTTTTGCCCAACGAAGAGACATTTCCATGGATTTTTTCGCATAATCGAAAGTCGCTGGATAAGGCGTACATTCATCGAAAATCATCACGATGTCAGAACCTAAATCATATTGAATTTCCATGGATTTTTCAGGTGAAAGGAAAATGCGCTCACCGTTAATTGGGTTTTGAAATTTCACGCCTTCTTCGGTGATTTTACGTAATTTACCTAAACTAAATACTTGGAAACCGCCACTGTCAGTCAAAATCGGGCGATGCCATTGCATAAAGTCATGTAAATCACCGTGTTTACGCATGACTTCTTGACCTGGACGAAGCCATAAATGGAAGGTGTTACCCAATAAAATTTCAGCACCCGTCGCACGCACTTCTTTTGGTGTCATGCCTTTTACCGTGCCATAAGTACCCACTGGCATAAATGCAGGGGTTTCAACGGTAAACGTACCTTGTGGACGTTCAAATACCAAGCGACCACGACGCGCATTGCCACTGGTTTTATCTAATTCATATTTCATTTTTTTCCTCAACGAATAAACAGTTCGTAGGTTGTTGTTCAATAAAAAAGCCTGTTAGTACAGGCTTCTTGATAGGTATTTTATGAGTTGGTTGAAAATAAGTCAAACCACTTATTCTAACCCTTTCACATTGGGATTTTTAGTAATGAACATCGCATCGCCATAACTGAAAAAACGGTAGCGATTTTCGACCGCACTTTTATAGGCGTTCATGGTGTGGCTAAAGCCTGCGAAGGCAGACACCAACATAATCAATGTGCTTTCTGGCAAGTGGAAGTTGGTAATCAACGCATCCACCACGCGGAAGGACTTGCCTGGATAAATAAAAATGGACGTATCAGAAAAATAAGGTTCAATTAAATTAGGGTTGCCATTTTCTTCTGCAGATAGGGCGGCAGTTTCGACAGAACGTACTGATGTTGTACCTACTGCAATGACGCGTTTGCCCACTTTTTTCGTTTCAATAATGGCATTGCAGACTTCTTGAGAAAGCTCCACATATTCCGCGTGCATAATGTGATCTTCAATATTTTCAACACGTACGGGTTGGAATGTGCCTGCGCCCACGTGCAAGGTCACAAATTCAAAATTAACGCCTTTTTCGTGTAATTTTTGTAACAGTTCATCATCAAAATGCAAGCCAGCCGTTGGCGCAGCCACTGCACCAGGCACTTTGTTATACACGGTTTGATAGCATTCTTGATCCGCTTCTTCATCAGGGCGATCAATATAAGGCGGCAAAGGCATATGACCGATTTCTTGTAACACATCAAGCACATTGCGACTTTTATCCGATAATTCCACTTCAAAAAGCGTATCTTGACGACCCACCATAATGGCTTTTACGCCATTGTTCTCACCCAGTTTATCTTCGCCTAAAAATAATTCTGCGCCTTCTTTCGGGGCTTTTGATGAGCGAATATGCGCTAAGAAATGATGTTCACTTAAAACACGTTCGACCAACACTTCAATTTTCCCGCCGCTGGCTTTACAACCAAACATACGAGCAGGGATTACGCGCGTATTGTTAAAAATCAACAAATCCCCTTCGTCGATTAAATCCAATACATCCGTAAAAGTGCGGTGAGAAATTTCCCCGTTTTCGCCATTAAGCTGTAGCAAACGGCAAGAAGAGCGATCTTCTTTAGGGTAACGAGCAATCAGCTCATCTGGTAAGTCAAAATGAAAGTCAGAAACACGCATAATTGTAAATCATGAAAGCTAAAAATGGGGCATAGTCTAGAGCGAATAAGGGGGAAATACAAGGGGGAATATTGTTGGGCATGAATCGGGTTGAGAGATAGAGTGGGAAGGCAAATATTATACTATTCAAATTTATTAAGTTTTGTTTCAACGCATAGCCACCCGAAGGTGGCTGCAGCCTAAAACGTTAAAAGCTCTTTCAATGTGTTGGTTTCAACACACAGCCACCCGAAGGTGGCTGCTAAAAATGATTCAATGCCTGTAGTAACAATAGGGTTTCAACACACAGCCACCCGAAGGTGGCTGCTGTAAATAATCGATAAATTGCTCATCAATTGTTGTTTCAACACACAGCCACCCGAAGGTGGCTGCCAGGCGTGTATTTTTGATTGGTTAATTTAACTTTGTTTCAACACACAGCCACCCGAAGGTGGCTGCCGTCAATCCATTTATATTCAGAGATGATAGGCGTGGTTTCAACACACAGCCACCCGAAGGTGGCTGCAAGCTATCTCAGAACATTGTAAATGAGGTAATTGATAGTTTCAACACACAGCCACCCGAAGGTGGCTGCCCATTTACACGCTCGGTTAATGATTTTGCTTCAAGGTTTCAACACACAGCCACCCGAAGGTGGCTGCACACACGTTCATATTGTTCTTTTAAGGCACAATAAGTTTCAACACACAGCCACCCGAAGGTGGCTGCGAGTGACTTCAAACGCCCACCCTTCATCGTCTCCACGTTTCAACACACAGCCACCCGAAGGTGGCTGCCATTTGCTGTTTGTGGATTATGCGAGAGTGTCCTGTTTCAACACACAGCCACCCGAAGGTGGCTGCTGCTCTTGGCGTGTTTTCCCCATTAATTCAAGCTGTTTCAACACACAGCCACCCGAAGGTGGCTGCCACTTCTTCATCTACGCAATTTAGCACGCTTGAACAGTTTCAACACACAGCCACCCGAAGGTGGCTGCTAGAAACCAAAACCGTTACCTTTACCGTTGGCGCAGTTTCAACACACAGCCACCCGAAGGTGGCTGCAAACGACCGCCGGCATTGCGGCAAAGCTCCTCGATGTTTCAACACACAGCCACCCGAAGGTGGCTGCGCAATAGATGTAGATGAGCTAATTCTTCTAATCAGTTTCAACACACAGCCACCCGAAGGTGGCTGCTTATA
>JAGZRY010000117.1 GCA_018381425.1 Haemophilus parainfluenzae | reverse complement strand
TTTCAACACACAGCCACCCGAAGGTGGCTGCCAGATATTTTTCAATTCTAGATACTCTAATGATTAGTTTCAACACACAGCCACCCGAAGGTGGCTGCCTTCTCTTTTGCGTTGGGATTTACCTGATGACTTGTTTCAACACACAGCCACCCGAAGGTGGCTGCTAAATCATATTGTCGTATTTTAGACGGTGATAAAGTTTCAACACACAGCCACCCGAAGGTGGCTGCTTGTTTGGTTTATCTATTACACCATTACAAATTGTTTCAACACACAGCCACCCGAAGGTGGCTGCTGAAAGCTACCGCAACATTGCTTAATACTTCAACGTTTCAACACACAGCCACCCGAAGGTGGCTGCCAGTAATTTTTCCCATTTATACTTCTCCAAAAGGTTTCAACACACAGCCACCCGAAGGTGGCTGCACTTTGATAGGTCTATTGTTAGGGTATAAATAAGTTTCAACACACAGCCACCCGAAGGTGGCTGCTTTTATTACTTACCCAAAAGATAATAAAGAATTAGTTTCAACACACAGCCACCCGAAGGTGGCTGCGTCGCTTGTGATGCGGTTTAAGATTTGATTGGTAGTTTCAACACACAGCCACCCGAAGGCGGCTGCGTATGTGGCGGTGGTTAAAATATTGGAGCATGTGTTTCAACACACAGCCACCCGAAGGCGGCTGCCGTTTCCAATCTGAATAATATTTGCCTTTATACTTGTTTCAACACACAGCCACCCGAAGGCGGCTGCTCCCTACTTAAAAAAGCAAGAAAAATCAGCGTATTAAACACCGTATTTCGCTAACTGATTTTATGATAAGGAGTTTAGTCAGTATAACGACTACATCGCCGTTATACAAATAGATTAACTTATCCAAATTGTTAAAGAAAATGAAGATCGCTATCCCATCAGGGTTTTAATGAGAACAACAGGTTAGCGAACTAAATAACAAGCACGTCTTTAAATACATCCACTGCTGGTTTTGCCCCATGATGCTCCACTTTATTACGCCACTTACTGCCTAAATGGTAAAAACGCAGACTGTCACATGTGGGATCGTAGGTTTCCAACAGTTTGTTTTTCAACATGACCCATTGGTCAGGCGTGACATCGCATTCAAAGACCGAATATTGTGCTCGCACGCCATAATCTAAGCAATGTTTTGCGATACGGCGCAATCGCGCCTGCCCGTTTGGGTCGTCAAAAGAAATATCATAAGTAATCAGCATTAACATAGCTTATCTCATCAAAAACGGCGGGTATTCCGCCAAATCCCCACGCAAGTGCCGCGCCAACAGCATCGCCTGAATATACGGCAGCAACCCGATTTCCACTTCTTCGCCCAAAAACGGATGCACAATTTTCTCCTGCTTTTTCGCCTGCAACGATTGAAACAAGAGCTTACGCGCATCGGCCTTCAGACTCACCGCGCCGCTTGCCTCGATAACAAAATCCTGCGGTTTGATTTGCCCTCGGTTAATCAGCGACAACACCAACCTGTCCGCCCACCACGCGCGGAATTCTTCCAAAATATCCTGCGCCAAACTGTCGCGACCCGGTCGGTCGGCGTGCAGAAAGCCCACCTGCGGATCCAGCCCCACGCCTTGCAGCGCGCCGCTGATGTCCTTGCCCAGAATGCTGTACACAAACGACAACAGCGCATTCACTCCGTCTCTGGGCGGACGGCGGTTGCGCCCGTCAAAAGTAAAGCCGCTCTTTTCGCTCAAAAGTTGCCCGAACACGCCGAAATAATGCGCCGCCGCATCGACTTCAATGCCGCGCACCACGTCCAGCTCCGCCACGCCCTTCAACTGCCGCAGCGAGATATTCAAAGCATCGACCGCACTTTGAATCGCCGCATTCTCGCCATAATTGCGAACCTGTCGCTGAAGCACCCGCTTGCCCGCCTGAATCTTCGCCGCAATGATATTGCGCGCAATCGGCACGGGATTTTGCTCCGACACCCGATACTGCGCCCGACGCAACAGCACATTGCCGCTCTGCCGCCCCTGAAACCGTCCCAAGAAACGTCCGTTTTCGGTAAAAAACGCCAAATTCACATTATTTTCGCCGCAAAACCCCAGCAGAAACGGCGACACCAGCACATTCCCAAAACAGAAAATATGCCCGATGGAATGCACCGGTAACTGCGCCACCTTCTTACGCTCCTGCTCAACCACCAGCGTTTCCCGCTCCTTATGCAGATAGCTGCCTTGGGTGGTGATGTAGAGCGTGTTTTGCAGTTTGCGCATGGGGAAAACTCCTTGGGGTTTGAACGCAGTTTGGGACGTTTAACAGGGGTTGGCTACCTGAAAATTATCTGTAGGTTAGGTTAAATATTTCATTTTTCATATGCTCAAAAGCTAAATATTGAATATATTCATTTTCTATTTTTTTTGCTTCATCACTAATTTCGATACCTCGCGTATATCCCTTGTTTAGTTTTACAAAACCAGAAATTCCAATCATATAATTAATGGTTGATAAGTTCTTGTTATATTCTATATTTTCAAATATTTCATGATAAATACTATCCATATCTTCATTTTTAAATCTTTTTTGCATATATCTCATTGTAAATCCAGAAAGAATATCTGCAATTTGAATTCCTACATTATTCTTTGAATCGGTATCGAAAGTAATATTAATTGGTTTTTCAATATTAAAATTTGAATTTGTAAACTTATATCTTGTTTCCCCTACATCCAACATCTTTTGAACATTGTAAGATAACATATCATCAAAATGAACCTGCTGATCATGTATGAAATTAATATCTTCAAGGTTACCATTAAAATAGTTGACTCTAGCTACAAGGTTGGTAAGTGATGAAATTTGCGGTAATAAATAAGTTAACTGCCCTTTTTTATTTTCATCTGGAATAGGAATAAACTTTCTTACTGCATTGTCTAAACCTTCTTTCTCTTTAATATCAAAATAATCCTCTATAGACATACCAATATCATTTACAATACTTTGAAAAATACCTTTTAAGTATAAATCTTTTTCTTCTTCAACTTTTGCAGAAAAGAATTCTCTCAGGGTATGAAACGAATTTAATAGAGATTCTTCATTAATATTTTTACATGCTTCAAAGAAGCATTGATACTCAGGCTCACCTATATTTCTGATGAGGATATCCATATATATTTCGCGTAATACTTGCCACTCTCCATCCAACTCTTCTTCTCTTGGTATAAAATATGGAGGAATTACCTGATGAATAACCATTGAATTGCATATATAATATTTTTTGTCGGTTATTTCTATAAAATAGTCAATATTATTATCTTTGATAAAATCCACAATCTCTAAAATTACTTTTGGTTTTTTATCAAATAAGTTTGAAGATTTTATTTCACCACTTTGAATTTTATATTTTTTCTTCAACTCAGGAATAAATTCATTTTCTATTTTAGAATATACATCTTCAGGTATTTTCACAGCTGAAAGTGTAAAAATATTCTGATTTGAAAATGTTAAATCAATTTTTCTCTGAACAAGATCCCCACTATTACCTGATTCATCAATATAGATTTTCATACTTACTCCTACTAAACAGTTATTTTCACTTCTAATAACCACAGAATTCACTCCCCAAACAACCCCTCTACATACCCCACACTCCTATCCCGTTTCCCCAGCAACTCCGGCTGGCAAATCTCCACCAATGAGCAGGCTTTGCAGCGTTTGCCGTAGTCGGGAGGCGGGATTTGGCTGCTGTTTAGAAGTTCGCGCACGGCGGCGATGGTGGCGAGTGTTTGGGCGCACAGGTCGTCTGAAAACACGACGGGGACGCGGTGGCGGGTTTGCATATACCACAGCGCGCCCTCAGAGACGGTTTGCCCCGTCATTTCTTCCAAACACAAACCTTGAGCGCAAAGCTGGATTTCGTCCATCGGATCGGGTTTGGGTTTGCCGCGTTTGTATTCCACGGGTTTCAGACGGCCTGTTTTCATTTCTACTTCCACCAAATCCAACACGCCGCTGATGCCCAGTTTTTCCGCCGACACATGCACCGTCCGCTCAAAACGCACGCCCTTGCGCGTTTCCGGCTCACCTGAATCTACCCGTTCGTGTAGCGCCTTGCCCTGCGCGGTCAGATAGTTCTCCGCCCACGCCTGCTCGTTGTGAATCAACGCGCATTGTCGCGGGCAGAAGGCGTAGTGTTGCAGGGCGGAAAGGGGAATCAGGCGCGTATCCTGATTTTCCCCTTGGGTTTTGGTTGAAAGTGCGGTCATTTTTTCAAATGTTTTTTAAAGCAACTCTTCCACACTCACGCCATTTAAGCCGTCTGAAACCACGCTGATTTTGTAATCGCCAAAACCGCTTGCAGGCGTACATGATTCGCCGTTTACGCGTTCGACTTTTACAGCATCAAACAATTTATGTGCAGGCTGGCTGCCGAGTGCACTGTCGTGTTTGAAAACAATCAATTTGCGCGCTGCCATTTCACCACGGGCGGCGGAGCGGTCGTGTTCAAACATCAGCGTCAGGGCTTGCCAGAGTTTGTCTAAGTCGTCGTCTGAAAAACCGGTTTTGGCAGCAAGGTTGGCGGAGATAAAGCCATGCACGCGGTAGAGTGCGTAAGGGACGATGTATTTACGCCCCATAGTGCGTTCTTTTTCCAAGTCTTTTTCGTTGGTTACCGCCATGCGGGTGATGGAAATTTCGAGCGGCACAATGGGGTCAATGGATTGGGCGAACGCCAGTTGCACCGGACCGCGTACTTGTCCGCTGTTGACTTCGGTGGTCATCACGGCGCCGAAGGTGCGGATATCGAAGAAGTTTTTACACATCCAAGCGGTAATGTCGCGGGCTTTAGCTTCGTCTTTGGGCAGTTTTTTGGCTTCAGATTCAATGCCGAGTGCTTCATAAGCGCGTTTGTTTTGCAGGTTTAACACGCTTTTTTCTTTGACGTAGATTTCGTAACCTGCTTCGTTTTCGCTGCTGATTTCGACAAAATTACGAATTTTGCGTTTCAGGCAGACATCGGTTACCAAGCCTTTGCTGGATTCGGGGTCAAGACGCGGCATATTGCCTGCATCGGGATCGCCGTTGGGGTTGCCGTTGGTAACATCAAAAAAGTAAACAAATTCATAGCGGTTTTGAATGGCAGACATTTTCTGGCTCCTTAGTTTTCAATGGTTTCAGCGGTTTCTTTTTTAGCAAAATAGCTTTGTTTTTGGTGGTAGTAGCCGATGGCGAAGCGGCCTTGCTCGTCAATGCTCAAATGACGCGGAAAGGTTTCGGGCAGTTTGGCAATGATTTCGCCCAAATCTTTATCCAAATTCACTGCCATACCGGCTTTGTCTTTACGCAAGCGCGACAAATGGTGTTTTGCACCCGACAAAAGGCGCGGAAAAACCGAAAACGGCACGGCGGATGCAGAGCCGTAGTAGCGGTCGGCAATGCCGGCGTTTAATTCGCCCAACGCCTGATATTGAATGCGCTCCAACACGGCAAACAGCCGCCCTAAAAGATAGGCGCGATTCGGGCTTTCATTGTTCAAACTCATAGGAACTCCTTCTTCGATAAAACCTTTTCTAAAACGCCGCTCTAATACGGCTTTCATCATTGCCACGCGCA
>JAGZRY010000116.1 GCA_018381425.1 Haemophilus parainfluenzae | reverse complement strand
GAGAACCTGTAATTTAAATTCGATTGTGTTGTGTTTACCCATAAAAAATCTGCACCTCAATTGTTGGTTTGTTGAGTCCAACTTTTGGGGTGCAGATCATTTTCGACCGCACTTTACGCTTTAAGATAGATTAAAGAATCTCTAATAACTTCGCAAAGTCATCAAACACCCAATCTGGATTTGATTCCGCAATTGGAATGTTGTAGTTGTAACCGTAAGTTAAACCCACAGCTGGACAACCTGCTGAATGAGCAGCGAGAATGTCATTTCGAGAGTCACCTACAAACAACACTTGGCGAGGTTCTACGCCAAATTTACCACATAAATAATACAATGGGCCTGGATGTGGTTTAATCGCGGGTAATGATTGCCCACCAAGCATTTCACTGAATAGATGATCGATACCAAATGCCGCCAATACTGGCTGAACATGTCGAGTTGGTTTGTTCGTTACCACGGCTAAGGTATAACCGCGAGCCTTTAAAGTTTCCAATGTTTCTTTTACATTTGGATATAAACGGCTCACATTACAAAGATTCTCCGCGTAATACACATTAAAACGCTCTTTCACTTGCTCCATTTCAGCATCTGAAAAGTCTTTACCTGTTTGCCCTTTTGCCCATTCTAAAGCGCGAGCAATCAATACAGGTGCCCCATTACCAATCCAAGTTAACACTAACTCTTCTGGTGCTTGAGGTAAACCAAAGTCTGCTAAAGCAGAGTTCACAGACAACGCTAAATCTGGCAAACTATTCACGAGCGTACCATCTAAATCAAAACCGATAACTTTAAATTGAGTGTTCATTCTTACTACCATTTATTTTACTGAAGCTAATTGCGTACGCATTTTATCAATGATTTGTTTATAATCTGGTTTACCAAAAATCGCTGAGCCTGCCACAAACATATCTGCACCGGCTGCGGCAATTTCTGCAATATTATCTACTTTTACCCCACCATCAACTTCTAAACGGATATCTAAACCACTTTCATCAATCAGACGACGTGCCTGTTTTAATTTTTTCAATGTGGAAGGTAAAAAGGATTGCCCACCAAATCCTGGATTCACGGACATTAACAAAATCACATCCACCTTATCTAATACATAATCCAAATAACTTAATGGCGTTGCTGGATTAAACACTAAACCAGATTTACAACCGTGATCACGAATGAGCTGCAAAGAGCGCTCAATATGTTCACTGGCTTCAGGATGAAATGTAATGTAATCCGCACCGGCTTTGGCAAAATCAGGAATGATACGATCGACTGGTTTCACCATTAAATGCACATCAATAGGTGCTTTAATACCGTAATCACGCAAAGCTTTACACACCGCTGGGCCAAAGGTTAAATTCGGCACATAGTGATTATCCATTACATCAAAATGAATTACATCCGCACCAGCATTCAATACGTTTTGCACATCATCACCAAGACGAGCAAGATCTGCAGAAAGGATAGAAGGGGCGATTAAATAAGGTTTCATTTGTCATCTCCTAAAGGATAAAAGTGCTTGTAGTTTACTACGTTGAGCTCAATTTTACCTTGATTATTTACAAGTTTTAGCTGAAAACAAAGAAAAAAATAACTGCACTTGATTCAATTGCCTTAAAGTGCGGTTGGTTTTTTCAGTTATTTTGAAATGCTATCAATCCATTGAAATAATTCATCGAGATCATAATCTCCTGAATGAGGTACACCCCAAGGAGTTTGATAGTCAACTTGCTTACCATTCATGCGTAATTTCACTGCTAAGATCGCACCAATCGCATGAGAAGTATCACGATCTGATGTTCCCACACGGATGCGCCAATGCTGCGTTTTGCTCTGATCGAGATAATTCATAGCATTCATGAGTTTCACGATTTGTTTATCCGCTATTTCACCTTTTTCAGAGCTGTGCTGCAACGAATATGCAGTAAAGTGTTTATTATTTACCGTTTCCGTACCGAATAAATTATTCTCGCCAGAACTCAAATTCAATGCATCAAACGCAGGGGGCGATTTCATTCGTTTTTCTGAGTGAACATAGCCATCCCAATCAATATCGCTTACGCCATCTTTACTGACTTTCACCCAAGGTTTACCATCAAAAGAGACGCCGTTTTTATGGGCTTTATCTGCAGATGAAGCAATCACTGAACGCATATAATCTTTGAAAGAGCCATTTCCTTGTGCATCTAATGTCAAAGCATGGCCTTTTTCATCTTTTAAATTTAAGCTATTTAAGTAAACTGGAAATGCCGCTTTAAGTTGATCAGAAACCTTGATTTCATCTGCAGACAATGTCCCTTCAATTTTAGCTTTTTCTACCTGTGAACGATCATTATAGCTATTGGCATTCAAACGGCTCATATCCATACGGCTATATTCATTTACACCGTTAAATTCCCACTCATAAGCACTATCTGCATTCTCTAAATTGGTAATCGGACAATAAGCCGATACCGCAAAAATAGCATCACTTGCCTCGGCTGCGCCGGCTTGTTTTAAATAATCGATATAATCGTTGCTATCACCACTTGCACCCAGTAACGCAGATAATGCGCCACCCGCACTGGTACCGTTAGAAATAATCTTCTTCGCATCACCAGGCATCACATTATCATTCGCGTGTAAATAACGAACGGCAGCTTTTAAATCAACAATTGCTGCAGGTGCTTTACCTGTGAATTTCCCGTCTTTTTCTAAAGTACGGCCGCGCGCGCCTACGCTCGCCACTACATAACCTTTAGAAAGTGCGGTCACAATGGCATTCGGCTTATCACCACTACCAAAACCTTTGGCATCATAGGTTGCCGCTTTAGCCGGCATATAGCCACCAACGGCATTAGGTAAAAAGATCGGCGCCGTTTCAGCTGAATAACCATTTATTTTTTCCCCCTTAAAATAAGCTTCCGGAACATAAATATTTAAGGTTTGATAATCAGGCTCGATAGGATTTACCACGTACACAATCTTTTCAAAGGCACGGAATTTAACTGATGAATCTCCGACTTTTACCTCTAAAGTGCGGTAGTTTTTTGGGGTGAATTTAAGATCGAATCCCTTGTCGGTTTGATTAAAATAAGGGGTATTGGCTAGAGGATCGGGTTTATTTGGCATAGCAAGTGTTGAGGTTGAAAGCGTAAGTGCAATAAAGGTTGCAAGAAAAGTGACTTTTTTCATAAAAATATCCTTACTGATAAATCTTGTTCGTCTGACTATCAGAAAAAACGAAAGTTCGGGATACGCATAAAAAACACCGAAAGCTTGTGCCCTCGGTGTTTTATTTAGATTAGTTTAATCCAATGATTTCCCAACGGTTGTGAGATTGACCATCGATTTTGCCTTTTTTCACATTCGTGATGTAATCGATCATCATATTTTGGATAGTTCCTTTTTCACGGCCCATTGCCACTTTAGATTCCCAAAGTACTGGAATTTGTTGGCCTTCCCAAATCCCACCTTTACCATTTAACTGAGCGAAACGATATGAGTTCATACCCACTTTTAATTTCATATCGTCAGTTACCGGTTTGCCGTCAGCAAGGGTTAAATCAACGATTTTGCTACCTTGTGGATTACGTAAGTCAATTTTGTAATTTACGCCACCGAAAATGTCGTAAGTCACATATTTGGATTTTTTACGTTCCGCATTGTAACGGTATTCGGTGTCACCTGGTTGAATAGTATCGAAGTAGTTCGCAGACCATTCCATATATTCTTTCAATTGTTTACCTGTCATTTCATAAACAGTGACGTCACCGCCAGCATAACGATAGTTAAAGATGATGTCTTTTTTCTTGATATCGCCTTTATCCATACGTGCTTTTTGATGGTCGAAAGAGAAAGTGACAACATCTGCGCCACTGTAATATTGTTCAACATCATTAATGAATGAAGATAAACCGGTATCTTTTGAGAATGCAGCAGATACACCGTGTTTAGTCTCTTGAGGTACCATTTCATTCGCAGTTTGACCGATTACTACGTTGTTTAATTCACGTAATTTCTCATGGTAAGGCTTGTAAATTTCCTCAATTTTCTTATCTGCTTCAAGTGTTTTAACTGGAACCGTTTTAGATTCTTTCTTCACTAATTTCACTTCTTTTTTATCATTGATATCAAAAGTTAAATCCACTTCAGATACCACGGTACCGTAACGGTGTGGTTCAGTGATTAGTGTGTTTTTAATGGTTTCACTTGGTACATCTTTGTGCATGTGACCTGCGATAACTACATCAATACCATCTACTGCATTGATGACATCACTCATACCAGTATCAGGAATATTGTTTTCATTATCGATCCCCATGTGGGTTACCGCAATAATCGCATCCACGCCTTTTGCTTTTAATTTCTCAACTTGTGTACGTGCTTCTTCTGTCGGCGAAGTAAATTTCATGTCTTTTAAGTTGCCCGTGTCTTCTTCAAATTTTGCTGACATTGGGGTACTTAAACCAATAATCCCTAACTTCACGCCATCTTTTTCGATGATGGTTGTCGCATCGATATAACGTTTGTCATTTTTCTTATGATAGAAGTTTGCGGTTAATTTTTTCGCTTTGATATCTTTTAGGATTTCATCTAATGCTTTCATCCCAAAGTTAAACTCGTGGTTACCCAATACGAAAATATCATAATTCATTTCGTTTAATACTTTTGGAATTGGGTGATCTTTGTAATATTTTTTATCTTTTGCGAACACATCGATTTGGTTATCTTGGATCGCATCACCGACTTCCACTAACACCACGTTCTTATTATTTTTACGCACATCTTTCACATAAGTTGCAATTTGTGCATAAGAACCAGATTTATCCTCTACGTCTGCGCCATAGCTCCAAGGTACGATACGACCGTGAACATCGGAGGTCCCTAATAATTTAATATTCACTTCTTGTGCCATTGCTGTGCTAACAGCAGAAAGCGCAAATAATGAGCAAAGTAATTTTTTCATAGAATTTCCTTTAAAGTTGCACAAAGTGCGGTTAAAAATGCCGGAGAATTATAGCGGTGAATCGATTGCTTACATAATTTTATTTTGAAGAAAAATAAAATTCGTGAGCTTGATCACATTTCATTTGGAGGATTAATGCCCTGTTTGAGAAAACAAGTTAATCACTAAAACACCACTGATAATCAACGCCATACCTATCAGCCCAGCGGTATCAATTTTCTGACCAAATGCGAAATATGCCACAATGGCAGTCAGAACAATACCAACGCCCGACCAAATGGCGTAAACCAAGCCCACGGAAAGTGTTCGGAAAACAATGGAGACAAAATAAAACGAAATGGCATATAGCACTAATGAACCAACGGTGGGTAAAAGTTTGGTAAAGCCATCACTGACTTTTAATAAATTTGTTGCCACAATTTCAAGGCAAATCGAAATAGCGAGTAATATCCAAGGATTCATATCAATCAAACAGTAAATAGAAAGACACCATTCTACCTTAAGCGGCGGATGTATGTAACCGAATTTGACGAGCCATGGCTTGTATATAAGGCGCCGTTTGCTCAAAGAAATAACGGTAAGAGGCACATAAATAATTATGTGGATTAGGTTCATTTTCGAGAGAAATAAAACGATGTTTCGGGCAGCCGCCA
>JAGZRY010000115.1 GCA_018381425.1 Haemophilus parainfluenzae | reverse complement strand
AGTGTCAAATAACATTTAATCAAATTTATTTATTATGATTCCAAGTATTTTTCTGAGTTTATTTTTTATTGCGACGGTGATTTTTATCGTCAATTCGCACTATCGTTGGACATATTTTTTTGCGATTGCATTATTCTTCTTATTGTTTAGTTCAATGTTTGCGATAACAGGTCAATGGCAACGCGGATTGAATTTTGCGTCCGTACTTTTTGTAGTATTGATGTTATTCCATCGAATGAAAATTCATTACTACAAACAACCTTTACTCATTTCAGATTTTTGGCTTGTGACAGACTGGCGAAATTGGGAAACCCTCTTACATTATAAAGGGGCCATTTTCGGTGTATTAGGGCTATTAGGCCTACTTGGCTATGCAGTCTTCGGTTGGTCAGATGTAGAAAGTGCCTCAACTGGATTTCGTGTATTTGCAGCAATACTTGCAGCAACGAGTTTTGGTTTAATATGGCATTATTCTAAAGATCCAGATGCAACAAAAGTCTGGTTAGACTCATTGCCGGATGATGGTCGAGATGTTTTCTTAAACCTGCCTATGTCTTGTCGTGGTGTATTCTTTAAAGTGCCAGAATTTGAAGGTAATAGTCAAAAATTTAAAGAAAAAATGACCGCACTTTTAAATGAAAAGGCTGAGAGTAAAACTGAAAGTGCAGAAAAGCCCGACATAGTGGTATGTCTACAAGAATCAACCTTGAATCCGCATCAATTTGATTTTGATGCGGAAACCATCCCGTCATTTTCAATGTTTAATAAGCAGGAAGATACCGCATTTGTGAGTCCATTGCGTGTGCATACAGTGGGTGGCGCAACGTGGAAATCTGAATTTGCTTTCCTTGCAGGGGTGCCTTCAACCGATTTTGGCGCTTTAGCAAGTGGGGTGTTTTATTCGGTTGTGCCACACTTACAGACGGGTTTTATTAAAAATCTTCGTGAGCAAGGCTATTTTTGTGTGGCATTATCGCCTTTTACGAAAGGTAACTACAACGCAAAACCTGCCTATGAGCACTTTGGTTTTGACTTGATGTTACAACCACAAGATTTAGGCTATCCCGCATCAATCAGCAAAAATCTTTGGCATATTAGCAGTGAAGAGATGATGTATTACACTAAGCTGATTCTGCAGAAACAGCATCCATCATTGGAAAATGTGAAACAGCCTATGTTTGTCTATGTGCTCACGATGAAAGAGCACGGCCCTTACAACACAAATATGCCAAACCATTTTAATTTGGCGAGTAAACGTTTAGGGGGAAAAGCGATTTCCTGCCTAAATGATTATATTGATCGCATTACTAGCCTTAATGAGGCAATCGAAGGCTTGAATGATTATTTGAAAGCACGTGAAACACCTTATGTATTCGGTTATTTTGGTGATCACCAAGTCGCTTTTGATAATCAGCTTCCACCGAAGAAAGGTAATTTTGTAAATCCAGATTATGTGACTCAATTTGTCGTTAGAACTAATCGTAAGACTGACTTTGTTCAACAGCAAGATTTCTTAGATTTAGCCTTTGTGGGTGGCGTATTACTTGATGTGGCAGGTTTATCACCGAAAGATGACTTTATGCGGGCGAATATCGCGATGCGTCAGCTAAGCCAAGGTAAGCTCGAAGATGCAGAGGATGTGGATTTAGTGAATAGCTATCGAAATTATCTGTATCAAGATTTAAAAATTGCGCAATAATAAAAAATCTCGGTTAACGCCGAGATTTTTTTATAAGCAAAATTTAACCGATAAGTCTGCCAATTTTACCCACACGTCTTGACCATATTCTTGTTTGGTTATGCGCTCAATATCTGCTAATTCTTGCAATATTTCAAAGAGCTTTTGATAGGTGAGTCGTTGTATTGCCGCTGTATAAAGAGGACGACGACTTTGCCAAATTTTAAGGCGATCAAAATCCGCTTTGAGTGTCTGTGTAGGCAAACTCGTGTTAAGAGAGGGATTACGCAGCTGTGGTTTGGTTAATTCTAACAACGTGAGCAGTTCACGCTGTAAAGTACGCAACAAAATAACGGGCTGCACATCTTCAGCCTGTAAACCACGCAAAATCCGCTTTGAGCGGTTTGCTTTGCCTGATAACAATGCATCAACCCATTGGAAAGGGGTAAAGACAGAAGATTGTTCTACCACTGATTTAACGCGGTTATACGTAAGTTTGTGATCAGGATAAAGCAAATCTAAAAGCTGTAATGCTTGTTTCAATGCCAGTAGATTATTTTCATAGCTGTAACAAAGTAGTTGAATGGCTTCCTCATCAGCTGATAATCCCATATTTTTTGTACGATGCTTCACCCAACGAGAAAGCTGTTCTGAATTCGGTGTTTGGCAGTTCACTATAACTGATTGCGGATCAAGTTGATTCGCCTGAATAAACCACTCTTGTTTTTCGGCTGCTTTAGACAATTTAGGCAAGGTGAGAACAAGCAAGCTATCTTCATTTAATCCACTGATAAATTGCAGAAGGTTTCTCTGCAAAAGTGCGGTCAAATTTTCGGGTAAATTGAGAATGAAAATTTGCTTATTAAAGAAGAGTCCCATAGACTGGCTGGCCTCGATTAATGCAGGCCAGTCAGTATTAGTATCTATAGTGATTTGATTTTTTTCATCAAAACCTTGAAGAAGGGCGGCTTGATGAATGAGGTCTTCACTTTCACTGAGCAACAGGGGATCTGTCCCAACCAAAAAATAGACTTTCGCTAAATGGCTGTTCAGGTTAGAGGCCAGTTGCTCAGGAAAAATGCGGTTCATTATTTTCCTTGAACTTGATGTTGCAAGGCAGCCATTTTATTAATTAATTGGCGAGCCGCTTGTTCGCGCATATCATTCCAAATCACATCGCGCTCAGCTGATTTTGCTAATGCAGCACGTGAGTTATCAAAGAAAGTGCGGTTGATTTTTGCGGAGATTGGATAGGTTTCCCCATTTGCTAAACGCACGCTAGCCTCAACATCAAGGGTCAGTACTTTTTCTGCTTCACGGCCTTGTTTAAAGACAGATGCCACTTTATCGCTTGAAGTCTGTTTATTTAAACGCAACACTGGCACACCTTGTTTTGCAGGAACAAGGTTCACGTTGTTGCTAAGCAGTTGCTTACGCATTGCCATTGACATTTCACTGTATGGGTCGCTACTTTCAAGGGCCATTGTTTTTAATTCTGCAGGAACAGCCGCACCATTATCGAAGTGCCAACCACAAGCAGTTAAAAAGGCTGTTGCCCCAACAAAGCAGAGCGTTTTGATTGATTTCATCATAAAAATTACCTGTAAAATTCACCGCACTTTATTTTGTTTAAGAGCCGTTTATGCAACGCTTAGAATAAAATGCGGTTATTTTATGGATTATTGTGGTTTAACCACCACATTTAACAATTTACCAGGTACATAAATCACTTTCACGATTTGTGTATTGTCAGTAAATTTCTTCACATTTTCATCTGCAAATGCAACCGTTTTCACGGTTTCTTCATCCGCATCAGCTGCAACGGTGACTTTACCACGAACTTTACCGTTGACTTGAACCACGATAAGTTTTTCATCTTCTACCATCGCCGCTTCATCAGCTTTCACCCATTCTGCATGGTCGATGTTGCTTTCGTTGCCTAAAGCTTTCCATAACTCAAAGCAGATATGTGGTGTGATTGGGTAAAGCATACGCACGACTGCGCTTAATGCTTCTGCCATAACCGCACGATCTTGCTCGCTTTCTAATGGCGCACGGGTTAATTTATTCATTAACTCCATTACTGCTGCGATAGCAGTATTGAACGTTTGACGGCGACCAATATCATCGCTCACTTTGGCGATCGTTTTATGCACATCACGGCGAAGCGCTTTTTGGTCTGCAGAAAGTGCGGTCACATCTAAAGCAGTTTTTGCAGGATTTTGACTGTATTCATACACCAAATTCCATACACGACCTAAGAAACGTTTTGCCCCTTCTACACCGGATTCTTGCCATTCAAGTGTCATTTCTGCAGGAGATGCGAACATCATGAAGAGACGCACAGTATCTGCACCGTATTTTTCCACCATCTCTTGTGGGTCGATACCGTTGTTTTTGGATTTCGACATTTTGGTCATACCGGTATGCACCAATTCACGGCCTTCCGGATCGGTGGCTTTGATGATACGACCTTTTTCATCACGCTCAAGAGTGACTTGCGTTGGGCTTACCCAAATACGCTCGTTAGTCGGGCTGGTGTAGTAGAACGCATCCGCTAATACCATGCCTTGGCATAATAATTTTTGAGCTGGCTCATCGCTCGTTACGAAACCTGCATCACGCAATAATTTGTGGAAGAAACGGAAGTAGAGCAAGTGCATTGTGGCGTGCTCGATACCACCGATATATTGATCCACCGGTAACCAATAGTTGGCTTCATCTTTATCTAACATGCCTTCAGCATAGCTTGGTGAAGTGTAGCGTGTGTAGTACCAAGACGATTCCATAAAGGTATCAAAGGTATCGGTTTCTTTTAATGCAGGCTCGCCGTTAAAGGTGGTTTTCGCCCAATTTGGATCTGCTTTAATTGGGCTTTTCACGCCATCCATGACCACATCTTCCGGCAGAATAATCGGTAAATCTTCGATTGGTGCCGGTACGGTTTCACCGTTTGATAAGGTGAGCATTGGAATTGGTGCGCCCCAATAACGTTGGCGGGAAACGCCCCAGTCACGTAAACGATAATTCACTTGGCGTTTACCTACGCCTAATTTTTCCAATTTGTCCGCAATACCGTTAAATGCACCATCAAAATCCAAACCATCAAACTCAGCAGAGTTCACTAATTTACCGTGCTCAACAAAAGCTTGTTTGGTTAAATCAATTTCTTCATCTGCAAGCGGTGCGATTACCTGTTTAATTGGCAAATCATATTTTTGAGCAAATTCAAAGTCGCGTTGGTCGTGTGCTGGAACAGCCATTACTGCACCAGTACCGTAGTGCATTAACACAAAGTTAGCGACCCAAATCGGTAATTTTTCACCAGTTAATGGATGAATGGCGAATAAGCCAGTTGCCATCCCTTTTTTCTCCATAGTGGCAAGGTCTGCTTCCGCCACTTTGGCATTTTTCGCTTCACGGATGAATTCGGCTAATTCAGGATTCTTTTCTGCCGCTAAGTCCGCTAATGGATGCGCTGCTGCAATACCTAAATAACTTACACCATAGAAGGTATCTGGACGGGTCGTATAAACCGCAACTTTTTCTGCGGTATCTGCCACATCAAAAGTAATTTCTACCCCTTCAGAACGGCCAATCCAGTTGCGTTGCATGGTTTTTACCATGTCTGGCCATTGTGGAAGTTGGTCTAATCCACCTAATAATTGTTCTGCATAATCAGTGATTTTAATAAACCATTGAGGGATCTCTTTTTGTTCTACTGGAGTATCACAACGCCAACAACAACCGTCGTGCACTTGTTCGTTCGCCAACACAGTTACATCGTTCGGACACCAGTTTACGGTTGAGTTTTTTTTGTACACTAAGCCTTTTTTGTAAAGCTCAGTGAAGAACCATTGTTCCCATTTGTAGTATTCTGGACGGCAGGTCGCAATTTCGCGATCCCAGTCATAACCAAAG
>JAGZRY010000114.1 GCA_018381425.1 Haemophilus parainfluenzae | reverse complement strand
TACATATACTGATCTGATTCAGTTGTTAATATTCATTGTTGCCCTTGTTAGTCTTTGTTATGAGATTTTCAAGGATAAACGAAAATAGCCGCCATTACTCGCAATAATGACGGCAGTTTAAAATAACAGCTTTTATTTTACCGGGTAAGCCGCTTGCGGTTTCCCTTTTTGTATCTTCAATATAGCACATCTGTATCAATTCTGCAAGGTGATAGGTTACATTTTACCGCCGCTAAAAAGATTTCGGCACTTTCGGCAGTCTAAAAAAGAGCATGGTTATATTTGTAATGCCCTAAAAGAGTATCAAGACATTTCGGACACCCTAAAAAGACCATTCATTGAAATCAATAGATAATTCTGGATAAATACCAGACGCTACAATATCTGAAAATGAATATTCTATAGTGTCTTCAGATTCAAAATTATAAACCGTGATTCGATTCTTATCACTGTCAACAATCCAGTATTCCCGGACGCCAGCAGTACGATATTTGAATAATTTGATATAGTAGTCCATTCTCCGACTGCTTGGTGAGACAATTTCAATGATCCAGTCAGGTGCACCGTTGCAGCCTTTTTCAGTGAGTTTATTCTGGTCACAAATAACAGCAATATCCGGCTCTACATAGTTTTTATCATCTTGATTGAGAAATACGGCAAATGGAGCAATATCAACTTCACAAGATCCGTTCCTGCTTTTGATGAAATTATTGATCACTGTAGAAAGTTCTACGGTGATGCGCTGATGTTTGCGGCTTGGCGGCGCCATCATATAGACTTGACCGTCAATCAGTTCTGCACGTTGTCCATCTGGCAGAGAATAGATGTATTCAGTGGTGTAATCTTGGTGCTGTTTCGGTAATGGCATGGCAATACTCCTTTCGTAATGAGTGTTTGTAGTTACGGGGGAATTATTCAGAGTCACGTTCCATCCGTTCATCAATGGCTTTTTTGATGTATCCGTTTACAGATTCCCCGGCATGATCGGCAGCAGCTTTGATTTCTTCATATTTCTCTTTTTGTACATCAAGAGGGATGCGCTTGAGTTTTGATTTTTGATAATCATACAAATATTCTTTTCTTTGATCGGATAAAGTCAACTTGTCACCTTCTTTCAATAGTTCGTTCAGTATTTACAGAGAATCTTCTCCACCTTACCAATGAATTTTAACATGAATTCAATGATATGTACATAACAAAAATAAACAAAATTATGTACATAATCTTAGTGAAAATGCCAATTGAAAGTTATGTACATAACAATTATAATAAGACCATAAGATAAAGCAAGGCAAACGAACAGCCCGAAAAGCTGCGAAGCTGAAAACCATATCCCTGTGAGCGTACCAATAGGAGGGCAATAGTCAGGAAGATGATTCAGCCGAATGCCTACAGTATCTTAAAGAAATGGAGGAAGATCAATGAAATACGATTTGAAATCAATCATGTTAAGAGCATGGAAGAACTACAGAAAATATAAAGAACTTTCTTTTGCTGAGTGCTTGCACAGAGCATGGATCACGGCAAAAGCAGAAAGTATCAATTCTGAACGCATTGAGAGAGCGAAAGTGGCAGCAGGTATTCAGGAAGTAACAAAAACATGGAGTGAATGGAAGAAAGCAGGTTATGAAGTGATACACGGCAGCAAGGCATTGTTTGGAACAGAGCTGATCTGGGGGAGCAAGGGAGACGGAGCAATCTATAAAGCGAGATTTTTCGGACAGTCACAAGTGCAGGAGGTAACAGCATGAGAAAGTTAAGAGAATGGATGAACCGAAAGAAAAGAGCGAAACACTTCAAAATGTATCAGCTTGAGCCGGTTTCAAATGTGATCCGGATTCAGCCAGACATACAGGTGATTTCAGTTGAAAGATAAGAAAAAGCCCATACAAGTGCGGCAACACTGTATGAGCAAATAACCCAGCACGAGGGGGTAAGCAGAGTATAGCACGCCTGCTGCCCCTTTTCAAGAGAAAGGATTGATACCAATGCAGAGAATAGTACAAAGCGTAGAAAAAGTGAATAATGACAGCCTAAAGAACCTTTTGTCACAGTTAAGACCGGAAGATTATAGAATCAAACGCCAGATAGAATCAATTTTATACAGATATCTGGAGAAACGGGACAGGCTGCCAGATACAGAACAGCATGATCGCAAGCAATCCATTATGGAAACGGTTGATAAGATAGAGAACCAAGAGTATTTGGAACTTGTAGAGCGGTTCGCTAAGAAGTTGGCTGATAAGGGGGTCGCGTAAGATGAAAGATGTATATGGAAATCCATTACCGCCTAATATTTACGAAGCGAACGAAACTATGAAAATGTTGGGAGATCAACATGTGATAGATAGTTTTTGGAGAAACACCGAAGTAAGAAAAGAAATTGAGGATATTGCGGAAGTGCATCCACGTTCTTTTACGATTGATGCGGCGGCAGATATATTTTCATTAGGCTATATACATGGCGAACGAGCAAGTCGGATCAAAGGAAAAGGGCAGGAGCTAAGCACATCAGCTGAATATAGAAAAAAATTCATTCTTAGAGAAGTGGAGAAAATGAACGAGGAAAATATAGGTCTCATATATGCTTTCGTGTTGGGACGGACTGGAAAATCATATTAGAACAGTGCTTATAACTGCCCTCTCTGGGAAGATGCGCCAACATCAGAACCGGAGCGGCAGTTGAAAGAGAGGTGAGAAAAATTGTATTGTGTAATTCAAGAAGTTGAGAGGAAAAGGAAGAATCAAAATGGATATCCCAAAGAGCTGAAATCAGAATATATGCGGATGTCTATTCAAGGACAGGATGAAAGCCACTACTGGCATCATTACAGTGAGGAACGTTTTGAGAGAGACATCAAGAAAGCATACCGGATTACCATTCACGAAAGCTACCGGGAGAATGGGAAAGTGAAGAAAAAGCAGTTTGGGATTTGTACCGTTGATTATTATGACCTTGCTACAGACTGGTTTTGCCTGTATGACTGGGGAAATAGCAAAATAGAGACTGCTGCCAAAGAGCTGAATTGTTCAGAAGAAGAGATTTACTCTTTGATTGAGAAGAAGCTAGAGCCGATACAGGAGCGGATCATAGAGGAATTTCAGCAGACAGAAGAATACAAGACGCATGAAGAGCATGAGAAGATCACAACGTTGCACGCTGCCAGAAAAGTAGAATTCAATGCAAAGTATAATCTGTCAGGAAATGAATATGACAAGTGTTATGACGTATTTGGCGTATTGCAGAACCCGGAGTATTTGAAGAAAATAGAAAAAAATTACGAAGCAAGGCAGAGATATGAGCAGGAAAGCCGTAGGTATTACGAAGAATATTACAATAACTACAATCAGGATTCAAGCAGTAGTTACGGCGGTTCAATATCGAATACCTACAAGGAAGAAGATAAGGCAGTTTTGAAGCAGTTCTACCGGGAGTTATCCAAGAAATTTCATCCAGATGCGAACCCAGATACGGACACTTCACAGCAAATGCAACTATTGAATCAGTTGAAACAGGAATGGGGACTGTAGTTATTTGAAAATGAAATGCAATACCTACAGAAAATAGACGTGATACTAAGAAATGCTAAGGCAAAATGAGAACGGGACACACTCGGAAATACTCGGATGTTAAGAAATGTTAAGGTGATAGATGGATGTGGAGATTTTGGAGTCCCTAAAAAGAGTATTCGGACATTTCGGACACCCTAAAAAGAGCAACCCAAGATTTCCGAGTCCCTAAAAAGGAGGTGAAGCCTATGGAACAGATCAGAACCATATACAGGGAAGTATTCAGCAAGTCCCCTGCTGCCATTGGAGCAGATCAAAAGCTCACAGAGGAAATTGAGCAGGAAATTGAAGAACGAAAAAGAAGAGCAGGGCAAGCCCTCACAGAGGAAGAATGGACAGATCTGGTATTTGCCGGCAGCAGTTACGGGCAGATACAAGGATTTGAAAGCGGCTTTCGGTATGCTATGACATTGATGGCTGAAAGTCTATGCAATTAAAAAGCCCCACAGTGCGGCAACACTACGGGGCAAAAACCAAAATAACCCAATACATGAAATATAGGGCTACCATGATTATAGCGGTCATGTAGTCCTATTTCAATACGAACTGTTGTTCGTAGAGAGGAGACAATATGGCAGTTGACAAGAGAGGAAGAAAGCTTCCAAAGGGAATACGACAGCGTTATAACGATTTTGAGGGGCGTTTTATGTATCAAGGGGAAAGATACCTTGTACATGGGAAAACGGTCACAGAGACGCAGAAAGCAATGACAGAGTTAAGATATAAACTGGAACATGGATTGTATGTAGTAAAAGAGAAAATCACTCTGGATAAGTGGTTCGAAACATGGATTGACGAGTATAAGAGAAAACAGGTGAAAATAGGGACGTGTATTAGATATCAGGAAGTGTACGGGGATATAATCCAGAAGAGAATGGGAATGAAGTATATAAATGAGATCAGAGGGGAACATATACAAAAATTATATAATGAGCTTTCAGATCAGGGGTATTCTAATGCAACAATAAAACTTGGAAGAGCTATTTTGAGCGGATGTTTAAAGCAGGCTGTAAAGAATAAACTAATAGAACGAAATCCTGTAGAAATTGCAGATTTGCCACGCCAAACAGAAAAGAAGGAAAGACAAGCAATGACAAGAGAACAGCAGGCCTTATTTATGGAATATGCAAAGGAGAGCTATTTACACAATTATTTTGAAGTGATGCTTCGGACAGGTATGAGAAGTGGTGAGCTGCGAGGGTTGATTTATGCCAGAGACATAGACAAGAAAAATAAGGTGATTCACGTACAGAGGACATTGAAATATGGGAATGTACAAGGGTATAAAATACCACAGAATATGATTGTGAAAAAGGAATATCAGGAGAAAGTTGGAGCTACGTTTTTTACGGATGCACCAAAAACAGCGTCATCACGAAGGGATATACCGATGACGGCTGAAATAGAGCGTTGCCTGGATGCTCAACGTAGTTACTGGGGATTCAAAGTAGACTCACTGGACAGATTCTTGTTTTGTACAGAAACCGGTGATCCTTTGAGTAAAGAGCGTGTACAGTCAGAAATTAATCGTATAATAAAACGAATTCGAGAGGACGGGCATGATTTTCCACGCATAACATCACATGTATTCCGGCACACTTTCGCTACAAGAGCAATCGAAGCAGGAATGCAGCCACAGGTATTAAAAACCATTCTGGGGCACAGTTCACTTGCTATGACAATGGATCTGTACAGTCATGTATTGCCAGATACAAAAGCGCAGGAAATGGAGAAAATAGCAAACATATTTTAAGAGAGGGCAGCAGTTAGCTGCTCTTTTGCTAAGTTTGCACAGACCAAAAAAGTACCAAAAAAGTACCAAATTGCCCAAATTATTATAAACTACCATAAATCGAAAATCCACATAAAGCCTTGATTTTACGCCTAAAATACAATAGGATAAACTATAGTAAATAGAATCAGTTAAAATTGCGGGTTCGGGAAAGGGGAATGAAAAAGGAGCGTGAAAGGATGAGTGAATTTTATAATTCTCTCGCAGAAAAAATGCAGAGTGGTTCCTGTGTTGTTATGACAGTATTAGAGGGAGA
>JAGZRY010000113.1 GCA_018381425.1 Haemophilus parainfluenzae | reverse complement strand
TCTGTGTAAAGGTAACGGGAAAGGGCAGGTTAAAGTCATTGATTGCATACAAGACTTTTTCCACGTTCCAGATACCCGTGTAGCTTTTAATCTTTTTCACGTTTTCATTTCAACTCCTTTCGCATAATAGAAAAGGACAGCCGTTTTTCAGACTGTCCCCAATAGAAAAAGCTGTCAGAAGCAACAATGCTTGTCGCTGATCTTCCAGCTTCTCACCACGGTATCTCACACATACCGTAGCTTGTTTCAATAAAAGTTCCCTCAATGGATAAATCCCTGCCGTATGCTTCATAGTCGATATAGTTCTGTAGCTGTGAGGGGATTTCCCCTAACATTTGCATTTCATCTATGAAGTAATAAGCAACGTCGGTCATGGTTTCACAATCGGAATAGCAATACACGTCGTCCTTATGGTCGTATACTTCTTCCAGACTGCCGTAATGAGAGATAAACTCGTCCAGCTCGTCCGTGATGTAGTCGGGTAATTCTTCAATCATTTCAAACATTTCATTGAGTTCTTCAATCGAAATATATTCACCAATCTCAATGGGAAAGTTTTCCGTATCATGTACAGCGTATTCTTCGTACCGTTCATTCAAGCCGATACGCTCGGCAACATCTTCTTCATCAATCGGAAAAGAGAACCAGTCGCCGACCAGATACCCCTCGTTGTATTTTCCTAGATTAGCGATATATACACGCATATCCTCTACCATAGCAACACCTCATTTCTACGGCAGTTCATAGATACCGTGGTCTGTTTCTATGAAATTTCCGTTATCATCAAGATACTGTCCGTAGGCTTCGTAATCAAAGTAACGGGTCAGGCGTTCCTCAATGGCAGAAAAAGCAGGGTCATTGTCTAACAAATGCCTTGCAACGTCAGCCATGTTTTTACACCATGAATAATGTATCACATCATGGCGGTGCTGGTGCAGTTCGTCAAGGCTGGTAAAGTAACACGTCAGCTCTCCGTAGTCCTCTTGTAAATCATGTGGCAGACTTTCAAAGATATGGTAAAGGTCATTCAGTTTTTCAATAGTCGTATCTTCGCCGACTTCATCAGCAAAGGGCAGTTCCATTTCTGTGATACGGTAATCTTCACTGTCGATAGGAACGCCTATCCGTTCTTCAAATTCTTCCTCGTCAACGGGAAACGTGAACCATGCGGAACAGGCTTCTTCAGAAGTGGGTAGTCGGCTTTCGATACAGACACACATTTCATTCATAGGTTTTCACGTCCTTTCTGTAATGTCTCCGCTATGCTGGTATAAGGAACACCAAAGACATAGCGTGTAAAATCTTCTAATTGTTTCTGCGGATAATCGGCAAGGTTCAGTCGTTTCATTTCCTGCCACACTATACGCTTATGATGTGGCAAGTCTGAAATGTAGGGACAACTGATACTTGCCTGCATATCCGAAAATATATCTTTCAAGCAATCACTCCAATCTTAAATTTAGGTATGAAAAAAGCAGTTAATCATATAGACTAACTGCTTGTGAAAATAGATATGGAATTATTTAACTCATTTCTTTTTCAAATCTAAAGAAATAATTGTTTTCTTCTGGAATGTTGCCTGCGGTTTCACTCGTTTGGTGTGAATCTTTATGCTTAGGATTAAAAAATTCTACAATTTTGAACCCACAGCGATTTACATAAAAATGAATGTTTCTTTTATCGAAATATGGAGTATGCGTTTCCCAAATTCTTGTTTCAGGGTGTAACTTCTCAATTGCTTTCCATATTTTAAATCCATTTCCTGTATTTTGCGAGTTTGCTTTCACATATAACAAATCAAGTGAATTACAGTTGGTTTTATTATCTATAATAATTATTGCACCACCAACTCTTTCTCCATCAATTTCTGCTACATAAGCCTCAGCACCTCTTTCGTTAAACGATTCTTCAATATCATTTGTGGGAAGAATTGTTTTCTCAAATTCTCCAAATTCTTTTATATAAGCATTTTGAAACGCTTCTTGAATTTCGCTTATAAATATATTTTTATCTTCAACAGAAATAATCGGTCTTAAAATTAATTTATTCATACTTCATTGTTCTCCTTAAATTTTTGTTATCTAATTCATCAAAGAAGTATATTTTTATTCTCTTCCGCCCCAATCAAATAATTTCATAGTTCATCACTCCAAATTTATCTTTCTTCCTATGCACATTATATCAGCTATATTCAAGTCAATCAATAAAATTCGTAATGCTGTTGTTTTTATCTGTGTACCATTCCATTCCTCCTCTTAGCTTACTCCTAAGTGGGAAAAGGTATGTTTGCGTGTCCGCAAACAGTTATGTGAAAGTACAGCTATGCTCCGATAATCTTATTGAACAGCTCTAAGAGTACATCTTTGACACCGCCTGCATTGAATACCAATCCAACAGCAACTAAGGCAACCACCAAGAAGCCGATAAGTTTTGAAAACTCACGTTTAAACCCTAAGTAAATACCAATAACCACAATCGCCATAAGCACTAAGCTCTGGGCGTTGCTTAAAAACCAGTTGTACAAATTCTGTCCGAAATTCATTTATTTTTCCTCGCTTTCCTTTAATTCAATCATGTGTCGGTCAGCTTCCTTTCCGACACTCATAATACACATCAGAACCACGCCGATACCCATGCCAAGTGATACCAGCAGTAAGTCCTTAATCAATTCCCATATCATCATCAATCACTCCTTTTCTTGTTTTATCAGTTCGTCCACCGAAGCCGTCTGTTGCTTCACGATCTGCTTGTGCTTGTCCGTCAGTTTTGCCTGCTGTTCAATAGTTTTGAGATAGTCGGTCTGATTGCCTGCGTCTATCTGTTTCAGCATTTTCAAAGTCGGGGCAACCTGCCTTTGTAGCCAGTTCAGCGTCCTTTGCAGAGTATAAGGCTCTGGCTTTGTCGTCAGCTTCACGGGCGGTCGTCCCTCGCCAATGAACCAAGACCAGCGGACGTTGGTTTTCCAGTCGCTTTTTCGCTTGCCTACTTCCTTATCGGCAAAGCGGATATACTGATTGATAATAGAAAATGCCGTCAGCTCTGCGTCATAGTGGGTAAGCAGTTCTCTCACGGCATAATAGGCACGTTCATTTTTCAAACGTATCTCAAATCGGTTTTTAATGGGGAATTCCTCAATCGGTATTCCCAATTTTGAGGATTGTTCATAATTCTTTTCATAGACACAGAAGTAGACTTCACTGGTAAATGAACCAATATAAAGCGTGTGTCCCATGCCGTCCTTGTTGACTTCGTTGTGCTTTACCAGCTCCCCAGAACCATAGTTCTTGAAAGAACGAAATTTAGAAATACATTCCTCGTTCTTGCATTTCTCTATCAGTTCTGGAATATCCAGTAAGCCCGTTCTGTCGTTGATAGCTAGGTCGATACGCTTCATCACACCGCCATTAACTAATGCGTCCATGAGGAAGTCATACCAGCTTCTTTCCTGTGCCAGCAGGTAGCTTTCAAACTGGCGACAGCCTTTGCCTTTCAGTTCCAGCAGGACACCTTTTTCCTTGTCTTGTGAAGTATAAACGAACACGTCCCCGATATAGTAATGCTCGGTGTACTTGTAATGCCCGAAATCTTCGTGAAGCATATAGTCTACATTCAGCTTTAGAATGTCCTTGATAACGTGCTGTATATCCAGTGTGGGAAATCGGATACGCACATAATCAAAGAGCAGGAACATGGGAGCTTCGGGATTGAATTTTTCCACAGCTTCCAGTAGTTTGTGCTTCATGTCCTCGGTCAGTGCTACCTTGCCAGCTTCGATACGGCTCAAATGTTCACGGCTGATACCAGCCATGATTGCAAGCCTTGTCTGCGATACGCCGTAGTCAGTGCGTTTTGCTTTCAAGGTGTTCAGAAAATCAGTATCATTCAGTTGTCATACCCCCAATCGTGATATTGTTGTGATTTTGTGATATTTTCAAGTGATTATCACAACTATCTGAAAACTAAGAAACCCCTTATTCCTAGCGGACTTTTCAAGGTTTTTGAACCAGTTTCCAGCGTAATTGTGCCCCTCTGTTAGATAATGAGGGGCTAATGTCTGCTGGCGTGGCTACGCCACACCAGCAACGGCATACACGGTCTTGTTCGCTTCGCTGACCGTTCCTGCCGTTTCGGTTATTCGCATACGGACATACCCATATATATTACAATGCAGTCCATATCTGCATTTCTGCATATTTCTAGAGCTTCCTTGTCAAGCTCATATTCATGCTCCATACGCATGAACATAGGCTTATCCATAATAATGAACTGATAAGAAAGCGTACTGCTTAAAAAAGCCATTTCCTCGTCAAGCAAAATAGAAATCAATAACGGTAATTTTTGCTTCTTACAGTCTATCTTTTCCAATACTTCGCTCATTTTTTTGTGATAGCGTTCAATCGGATATTCGTCCCATTTGTAATATTCCGTATCTGTGGAAAAATCCAAATCGGCAAGGAATTTGCCAAAGTTTAGGCATATCCCGTTTGTGCTGGTTTTGTTTTCTTCATTTCTTAATTTCATTTCTAAATAACTCATAGTCTTTCATTCTCCTTTTCTTGTTGTTCTGGCACGGATTGTCTTTGTTCTGCAAGTCTGCCGATTGTCTGTAAAAAATCATGCCCTTTAGGTACAAGGGGAGTGTAAAACTCGCTGATTACACTTGTCCCTACATCACAGTAGCCACGTCCTTTGATACGCTTCTGAAAGAATTGTTTCTTTACATCTGAACCAAAGAGCATACCGTACCCAAGTTCACTGATACGACCAAGCCCCACACGGAAGTTGAAGTTATCCCTTATCCCGTCTGAAAAATATTTTGCGTCTGGTCTTTGGCAGGCGACAATCAGAAAGTAGCCAGCCTGCCGTCCCAACATCACGATTTTCTTTAGCTGGCTAAGTAGGCTCATACTTTCCTTTGTTGCCAGCATTTCAAAAAATGCCACATATTCATCAAAGATTAGAAAGCAGGGCGGTAGTCCCAAAAAGGCGTAGTTTTCGCCCGTCTTGTAGTTCGGGTGCTGTTTCATTTCTTCGCTTCGTGCCACCATGCCGTCATAAAAGGCATTGACACAATCAATCATTTCTTCTTTGGTGTGATACACATTCGGCATAACCGTTCCCAAGTCGGCAAGGTCAGCGTTCTTCGGGTCTAAGATGTAAAGCTCGGCGTTGGTCTGCAACAGTGCTTCAATGAGTGTCAGCAGAAAATAAGTTTTACCGCCACCCGTCCCACCAGCTATCAGAGCGTGAGGAAGTGCGTCATATTCCCATACAAGATTTTTCATCAGTCTAAGACAGCCATTTTCTGCCTTGACTTCTTCAATGGAAATACGGTTCGCTATCATATCGTAAAGCAGGGTGTACTCAATGTAGCCGTCGTGCAAGGTCTTGTCGGTCAGCTCACAGTACAAACCGCTTTCCAGCTTGTCCTCTAACCGCAAGAGCTGGTCTTGATACTTTCCTAATGTGATTTCACAGCGGATATGAAGCAGTCCCGTATTCATCTGATAATAGATTTTCGGAAACCAGACGATTTTTTCCCTTGATCTGCCTTGCAGGTCAGTGAAAAAACCGCTGTCTTGAACGGTATCGGCTTCATACCACTTATTTTCCAGTATCATTCGTGCCAGCTTT
>JAGZRY010000112.1 GCA_018381425.1 Haemophilus parainfluenzae | reverse complement strand
GCCATGATTGCCTATACGGGCTTTTTACGCTTAAAACAAGGTCAGCATAGCGATCTCGCCATTGATGTTAAACCTCGTTGGGCAATGACTGAACTCCCTGCAATTTAAGGAAAAAATATGGAAAATATGATTAAAGTGAGAGCTATGCGTGCAGCCGGTATCGCTTGTTTTTTAGTGCTCGCGATTATTGGCGTATGGATTTTTACCACACCAAGTGGTGATATCGTTAGCGCGCTTTCAGCTGCCGGAAAAATGGTTGGCGGCGGCGCCACTTACGGGACCTTTATGCTCGCAGCCTGTCCACCTGTTGCAGGATTTATTGCCTATTATTTCTGGAAATGGGTGATTAAATAATGGCAAAACTCTATTTTTACTACTCTACGATGAATGCAGGCAAATCAACCACGTTGCTGCAGTCTTCCTATAACTACCGTGAACGCAATATGAACACCATGGTTTATACGGCAGCCATTGATGACCGCTTTGGAACAGGCAAAGTCACGTCACGTATTGGTATTCATGAAGAGGCGAATTTATTTACATCAACGAGTGACCTTTTTGCCGAAGTGAGCCAACGTTTACAAGAAGAAAAAATTCATTGTGTTTTAGTTGACGAAGCCCAGTTTTTAACGAAACAACAAGTGTATCAATTAAGCGATGTCGTAGATAAACTGAAAATTCCTGTGCTTTGTTATGGCTTGCGTACCGACTTCCAAGCAGAGCTATTTGAAGGCAGTAAGTATTTACTTGCTTGGGCAGATCAACTAGAAGAATTAAAAACAATCTGTTATTGTGGACGCAAAGCCAATTTCGTTTTACGTTTAAATGAACAAGGTGAAGTCATTAAGGAAGGAGAACAAATCCAAATTGGTGGAAACGACTCTTACCTTTCGGTTTGCCGCTATCATTACAAAGAAAAGTGCGGTCAGCTTTAACCTCATTTTCAATTTTATACTCGGAGGACAATTTTATGCTAAAAAACAAAACATTCGGCAGTGCCTTAATCATTGCAGGCACGACCATCGGAGCGGGAATGCTCGCGATGCCATTAACCTCTGCCGGTATTGGTTTTGGTTACACCGTTTTCTTATTAGTCGGCTTATGGGCACTTTTGGTTTACAGCGGTTTACTTTTTGTTGAAGTGTATCAAACTGCCGATCGCTTGAATGATGGCGTGGCGACTCTCGCGGAGAAATACTTTGGCATCACAGGGCGTGTCTTAGCAACTTTTAGCTTGCTCATTTTACTTTATGCCCTTTCTGCGGCCTACATCACCGGTGGTGGTTCATTATTATCGGGTTTTCCAACCGCTTTTGGCTTTGAAAGTCTTTCCTCCGAACTTTCAATCATTTTATTTACCGTCGTACTCGGTGTCTTTGTGGTTGTAGGTACAAGAGGCGTTGATGGTGCCACTCGCATTCTGTTCATCGGTAAATTAATTGCCTTTGCTTTCATGTTATTCATGATGTTACCCAAAGTGTCTGTCGATAACCTGATGGCCTTACCTTTAAATTATGCTTTCGTGATCTCTGCAGCGCCAATTTTCTTTACCTCCTTTGGCTTCCACATCATCATGGGCAGCGTAAACAGCTATTTAGATGGTAGTGTTACTCAATTCCGTAAAGCGATTTTAATTGGTACAGCGATTCCACTCGTCGCTTATTTAGTGTGGCAATTAGCGACTCACGGCGTATTAAGCCAAAATGAATTCGTGCAAGTACTCCAAGCGGATCCAACACTTAACGGATTAGTGAACGCGACGCGTCAAATCACGAATTCCCACATCATGGGCGAAATCGTGCGTGTATTCTCAGCGCTTGCATTAATCACCTCTTTCCTTGGTGTGATGCTAGGGGTATTTGAAGGTTTAGGCGATTTATTTAAACGTTATAGATTACCACACGACCGTTTAACACTGACTATCGCTGCCTTCACTCCACCACTTGCATTTGCCTTGTATTATCCTGAAGGTTTTATTGTCGCATTAAGCTATGCAGGCTTACTCTGCGCATTCTACTGCTTGATTTTGCCTATCGGACTGGCATGGAAAACACGTCAAGCGAATCCGAATCTGCCTTATCGTGTAATCGGTGGTAATGTGACTTTAGTGATTGCGTTAATCATTGGTATAGCAATTATGATCGTGCCATTCTTAATTCAAGCCGGTTATTTACCCGCTGTGGCAGGCTAAAGTGCGGTCAATTTTGAACGTGTTTTTAAAATAAAAAATGGGGCGTATTCATCTACGCCCCATTTTGTTTTCTAACCGTTTAATTATGACTGAATTTCTTCAAGGAACTCTTCTTCCGTTAGAACAGTAACGCCTAATTCCTGTGCCTTCGTGAGCTTAGAACCCGCCGCATCACCTGCAATCACAAAATCTGTTTTTGCTGAAACCGAGCCGCTCACTTTCGCGCCCATGTCTTGTAATAACGCTTTAGCTTCATTACGTCCCATTTGAGTAAGCGTACCAGTTAGCACGACTGTTTTACCTTTAAAGAGATTCTCACCTACTTCTTTTACTTCTACATCATCCCAATGGACACCTTGTTGGATAAGATCATTCACCACAGCCACGTTATGTGGCTCTTGCCAAAACGCCAAAATACGATTTGCCACCACTTCCCCTACATCAGGTACTTGTTGTAAAGCCTCTAAATCTGCATTTTGCAATGCTTCTAGGGTTTTGAAATGATTCGCTAAATTCAATGCCGTAGCTTCACCCACTTCACGAATTCCCAACGCAAAAATAAAACGTGGCAAAGTCGTATTTTTCGCTTTTTCAAGGCTAGCCAATGCATTTTCAGCAGATTTTGCACCCATTCTTTCCAAACGAGTCAGTGTGGTTAAATCTAACTTGAATAAATCAGCTGGCGTATGAATTAATTCACGATCCACCAACTGCTCAATTAATTTACCCCCTATACCATCAATATCCATTGCCTTACGAGAAACGAAATGTTTAAGCGCTTCTTTACGCTGTGCTGCACAGAATAAGCCTCCAGTACAACGTGCAACGGCTTCGCCTTCAATACGAACAATGGCCGAATCACATACAGGACAAGTTTTAGGGAAAATGATCGGTCTCGCATCTGCTGGGCGACGGTCGTGTAATACGCCGATAATTTGTGGGATCACATCCCCCGCACGGCGAATGACCACTGTATCGCCAATAGCAATATCCAAGCGTTCAATTTCATCGCCGTTATGTAATGTAGCATTACTTACTGTTACCCCAGCCACAAATACAGGCTCTAATTTGGCTACTGGAGTAATTGCCCCCGTTCTGCCTACTTGGAATTCCACGTCATTTAAGCGAGTTAATTCTTCTTGTGCAGGGAATTTATAAGCAATTGCCCAACGCGGTGCTTTTGAGATAAAACCTAATTTCTCTTGTAACGCAATATCATTGATTTTCAGCACGGTGCCATCAATATCGTAGCCAAGAGAGCTGCGTTTATTTTGAATATCACGATAAAAATCCAACACTTCATCTGTGCCGTTACATAAACGGATTTCTGGGTTTACTGGAATCCCAATAGACTTCAACCATTGCAAACGATCATAATGTGTATTCGGTAAATCTACCCCTTCAGCAATACCAATACTATAAGCATTCAAGACCAATGGACGTTTACTCGTAATTTTCGGATCGAGCTGGCGCAACGATCCCGCTGCAGCATTACGCGGGTTAGCAAAAGTTTTCTCACCTTTCTCTAACGCCAGTTGATTTAAACGCTCAAAGCCTGCGTGTGGCATAAATACTTCACCGCGCACCTCTAAACGTGCGGGTGGATTGTCCATTAAAAGCTGCAACGGAATATTTCGAATCGTGCGAATATTGGCAGTAATATCTTCCCCTGTCGTCCCATCACCACGGGTTGCAGCTTGAGTCAGTACGCCATTCACATACAAAATACTCACCGCTAAACCATCTAACTTAGGTTCACAGCAGAAAGTAAGCGGTTCAGGCAAACGAATAAGACGATCTTCAATGCGCTTTACGAATGCATAAAACTCTTCGTCGGAAAAGGCATTATCCAAAGACAGCATTGGAATTTCATGACGAATTTGTGCAAAGCCTGACAGTGGTTTAGCGCCTACGCGTTGAGTAGGTGAATCAGCCGTAATGAGTTCCGGATGAGCGGCTTCTAAGGCTTTAAGTTGATGAAATAAACGGTCATATTCCGCATCCGGAATGGTTGGGTTATCCAATACGTGATATTCATATTCATAACGACGAAGATCATGACGTAATGTATCAATTTGTTGCTGAAGGCTCATAATGTTCTCTAACGGTTTACTCATTGAATTAAAATGGGCGAACCATCGGCTCGCCCAAAGTGCGGTTATTTTTTCGTGCGTTTTATGCGATGCGAGATAAATAATCTTGCTCAGCTACATCATCAAAAATTTCTTGTTGATCGGTCAACACTACACCACCTAAATCTTCTGCGATGGTTTTCGCTGCGCGAATCATCATGCGTAAATTTGCCAAATTATTACTTGGTGATGGTAGCTGCATAAAGAGCACTACGCCCATGGTTGAAAACTCTGCCATATTGTAATAATCAAACGTACCGGGCTGTTCAATGTTTGCCACACTAAATAACACTGGGCTTGCCACACTTAAATCAAAGTGGCGGTGATACATTTGACGCTCGCCAAAAATGAATCCCAAGTTTTCTAAAGATTGAGATAATTGTGGACCATAGAATTCACGATTTTGATTTGAAATCACATAAAGTTGAACAAAACCGGTGGTTTGTTTTGGTTTTTCAACTTCTACCGGTTCGTGATAGTTAAAATGCACATTCTCGTGAGTGAGTTCTTGATGTGGGTTTAATGACATCTCGGCTAACTGCTCACGCAGTTCAGGCGAAGAAGAATTCACACCGTCAAAATCATTGCTTTGAGCTTCTAATTCTTCGATTGTCATTTCTGCCACACGTAGTTTCGGTTGTACATTCGTTTCAGGATAAACCACAGGTTCAGGCTGTGGTGCAGGAGCAGGTTGCGCCGTATTCATCTCATAAACTGGCTGATTTGGTAAGGAGATTTTAATATCATCCACGCTTTTTTCTATTTGACGCGCATCAACTTGAGCATGTTGCTCATCAAAATTAAATTGTTGTTGGCTTGCAGCCTGAGGTGTCACTTTAGGTTGAACATGTTGTTGTACAGGCTGTGCCGCTTGAGCACGATGTGTTAAACGAATATCCGCATTAGGATCATCGGCTTGCGAAAAAGGATTGACCTCACCACTTTTAGAAGTGCGGTTAAATGTATTTGCACTTTTAAAATATTTTGATTTCTCACGACGATTTGACCATAATCCGTGTACTACTAAGGCAATTAAAGCAATCACCCCTAAAATGATCAAAATGGTATTTAAGTCCATGCTTGTTGCTCCTTAACGCAATGATTTCTGCTGATCCTATCACATTTCGACAGGTGAAAAAATAGAAAAGCAAACAAGATATTAAAAGGGATGAGATGGAATTTTTCTCAAAAAATATTGTCTTTCTGTGACATTTTGTATTTTTTACTTTTCAATTTAAAGGAACAATGATGATCGATCAAAATGAAATAAAATCTGCTTTCAATCATTTCGTGATGGGTTGGCATTTCATTACGCAAAAAGG
>JAGZRY010000111.1 GCA_018381425.1 Haemophilus parainfluenzae | reverse complement strand
TTACTGCACTTTACCAATCGAACCAATCAATTAAATTGAAAGACAGATGCCCAATTTTGTGTATTATCTGACACCATCACAAAGTTTGGATTAATTAAACTTTCACGCTGGTTATAGGTGAGTGGCTGAAAGTGTGGATCGAAAATTCCCCCATTGATTTCAGCTAATAAGATTTCAGCGCCTGCAGTGTCCCATTCGCCGGTTTTGCCGAGGCGAATATAGCAATCAACCGCCCCTTCAGCGACTAAACCGCTTTTTAAGCTACTCGAACCGACCACCGTAAATTCGCATGCCAAATTCTTCGCTAAAATTGACCGCACTTTTTCTTGTGAGGTGGTGGCGCCTACGGCGATTTTTAACGGTTTGGTGAGATCGATTTTTCGTGGCTGTAAGCGTGTTATCTTTTTTTCACTTTGTTTGAATGCTCCAAAGTCTTTCATGGCGTAATAGGTAATATTCAAAATAGGGAAATGGATAACACTCAGTACAGGTTGATGGTTTTGCACGAGTGTAATCAACACCGAAAATTGATCCGTGCGATCAATAAATTGCTGCGTGCCATCAAGGGGATCGATTAGCCAATAGGTTTGCCAAGTTTGGCGTTGTTCAAAGGGGATATTGCAGTTTTCCTCTGAAAGAACAGGAACATCGGAGAAAAGTGCGGTTAGTTTTTCAATTAAAAACTGGCTGACAAATAAATCCGCCTCTGTAACAGGTGTGTTATCCGATTTGGTTTGTATTGCCACATCCTGTTGGTAAAAACGAGCCAAATGTTTTCCCGATTCATTGGCAAGCGTGCGGACTTGATCGAGAAGAGATTGAGATAATTGCATATTTATTCTCTACTTTGATTTCGGTAATAACAAGGAGAGGAAAATTGTCGTATACATTGCCATGATAGCAGAGCCACCTAAGATGAAGGATATACGGTCAGTGAGATATTTCGTATTTGGTGCGATCACGACATTACCGATACTCCAATAAACAAAAATAATGATAAATGAAAAAAGGAGAATTTTCTTCCAATGATGGCTTAGATAACCTCGGCATTTGGCAAAGTAAGCATTGATTATCGCCGGAACAGTGAGAGGCCAAAATGTCAGAAAGAAACCAAATAATGCGGAGTCGAAATAGCCTTCTCTGTAGTCGTCTAGGTCGAAAACGACACAAGCGATAACACTGCCTATCAGCTGCGTAACTAGTGGGAAGATAATAATCGATTTCAAATAAGGGGATTGAGTTGACACCTTAAGCTCCTAGAAAAATAGGCTATCCGAGGACAGCCTATTTTAATCCATTATTTCGATTTTTTCGCGCGTAATACACGAGAAACGAAAATCAAGATACCAAAGATAAATACGGCAAGACCAAGTAATTCGCCCATATTATCCCAATTTTCTAATCCTAGGGCTAATGGATCTTCAGAACCACCTGATGTGACAGATGCTGCGATAATGAAGGCTAAGATTACGCCCATCAAGCTTTCACCCACGATTAAACCAGCAGCGAAAAGTGTGCCGAAACGTTCTGCTTTTTTCTCCACTTCTGTATCATTAGTACGTTTTGCATAGTTTTTAATATGACGAGTGAGCAACCATGCCATCACCGCACCGACCACAACAGGCATATTGATTGATGGTGGAAGGTAGATACCAATCCCCACTGCTAATACTGGTAGGGCAAAGCGGCTGTCGCTGGTTTTACGCATGAATGCATCCACAATAATCAACACAATACCCAAACCTACACCAGTTAAAATATAAGTCCATTCTAAATGGTTAGTGAAAATGCCTTGTGAGATAGTAGTCATAAGAGTGGCTTGTGGCGCGGAAAGCGCTTGTGCAGGGTCCATATCTAGACGTGGTAATGCACCGGTGAAACCATAAGCGTGGTATAAAATTTCTAATACTGGTGCAATGACTAACGCTCCAACGAAACAACCAATGATTAATGCAACCTGTTGTCTCCAAGGGGTCGCTTCAACTAAAAGACCCGTTTTTAAATCTTGTAAGTTATCGTTTGAAATAGTGGCGGTGGTTAAAACGATAGAAGCAGTAAACAAGGTTAATGCCGTTAAGAATTTTTGACCGTCCGCTGTTTCAAATAAACCACTGCTTTTACCAATGGTCACTAAAACAAGTGAAATTACGATAACGGAAATAATCCCGATACCTGAAATTGGGCTTGAAGATGAACCAACTAATCCCGCCATATAACCCGATGCCGCTGCGACGAAGAAGCCAATTAACACCGCAAGCAGAGTACAAACCACGACTAATAACACGGCAAGTTCAGCAGAAATTGGTGCGGCTGCAACGAAGTGATATAAGGAAATCACGATTAACACGACAGTCGCCAATAAAATATAAATAATGGTTTTTGGCGATAAGTCGATATCAATACGATGTTCTGATTCAGTTTGTGAGCCTTTTAACATACGGAATGAATGAACCATCCCTTCAATCATTGGTTTGAAAAGGATTAATAATGTCCAAATCGCTGCGATACCGATAGTACCTACACCGATAAAGCGAACTTTCGTTTTCCATTCAGCCATGGCATAACTAACAATAGAGGTATCCGTTGGCATATCGCCTGTTGCAGTGAAATAAGGTACCGCTACCCCCCAAGCAATGAATGTCCCGAATAACATCGCAAGACCGCCCACGATACCAATTAAATAACCGGCGCCTACTAAGGCGAGTGAGAAGCCCATTGGTAATTGGAAAATGGCTTTGCCATTAGAGAACCATGCACTCGCGCTATCAGACATGACACGTAATGCATTGGTTAAGAATGCGACGGTTCCTGCAAAAATACCACCATAAGCAATATCTTTTACACCACTGTCGCTTTCGCTATTGTTACCCGCTTTTAAGATTTCAGCGGCAGCCACACCTTCAGGGTAAGGTAAGTCACTATTCACCACCATCGCACGACGTAATGGAATGGTAAATAGCACGCCCAATGTACCGCCAGCAGCACAGATAAGCACGGTTTGCCAGAATGGGAATTCTTGCCAGTAACCCATCATTAATAGGCCTGGAAGCACGAAAATAACAGAGGATAAGGTCCCTGCTGATGAAGCTTGGGTTTGCACCATGTTATTTTCTAAGATACTGGAATCCTTAAAGAATTTTAAAACAGCCATAGAGATCACGGCAGCAGGAATAGAGGATGCAAACGTCATCCCCACTTTAAGACCCAAATAAACGTTAGATGCAGTGAAGATCACTGTAATTAACGCCCCAAGGAACATTCCTCGGAAGGTCAATTCTTTTAAATTATCATGAGACATAAATTTTCCTATTTATTTTTGAAAAACGGCTATACATTCTCAAAAAAAGAATAATTATTCAAGTTTTATTTAAAGTTAATCGCTTGTGATTAGAATTCATCTAAATTTCTTCGATTTATTTACGTTTTTTTAAATAATCTCGTAAGATATAAAGTGCGGTTAAGTTTCTTGCCTCATTAAATTCATCACTCACCAACAGGGCATCAAGTTGAGATAAAGGGTAACGCACGATTTCTAATGGTTCGGGCTCATCCCCTTCCAGTTGATTTGGGTATAGATCTTCACCTAGTAAAACGTGCATTTTATGATCCATGATTTGTGGATTGATCTTCATTGTGCGTAAAAATGTCCATTTTTTTGCCCCAAAGCCAACTTCTTCTTGTAACTCACGATTCGCACTTTGTTTGGGCGTTTCACCAGCGTCCATCCCGCCTTTTACAAAGCCGAGTTCATATAGTTCTGTTCCGACGGCATATTCTCGAATAAGAAGTAGATCTTCACCCTCGATTGCAATCGCCATGACAGAATCGCGATTAAAAGAGCGGAAACGTTCATAAGTGCGGTCAATGCCATTAGAGAATTTGAGTTCGACAGCTTGAATTTCAAACAAACGGGATTTTGCCACGGTGGAAAGGGAGAGAATGTGTGGAAGTTGTTTTTTCATGATATTAGCCCTATTATCTTGTTATTGGCTCATCATACGCAAAGTGAGAGAAATAGGAAGAGTTATGGCTGAAAATAACGAAGTACGATTAGATAAATGGCTTTGGGCGGCGCGTTTTTATAAAACCCGTAGCATTGCGAAAGCGATGATTGAAGGGGGCAAAGTCCATTACAACGGTCAACGTGCCAAGGTGAGTAAAATTGTAGAGGTTGGCGCTATGATTAAGCTCCGTCAAGGCAGTGATGAAAAAGAAATTGAAGTGATTGCTTTAAGTGATCAACGCCGTGGTGCCCCTGAGGCCCAATTACTTTACCAAGAAACGGCACATAGTGTGAAAAAACGCGAAGAAATGGCATGGGCAAGAAAAAATAATGCACTTTCGATGCCACATCCTGATCGTCGTCCAAACAAAAAAGAACGTCGAGATTTATTGAAATTTAAACACCAAGATGAGTTCTAGAAAACAAAAGTGCGGTCAATTTTGACCGCACTTTGTGTATTAATGATTTTTATGACTTGTACTGTATAAGATTTTATCGGTATAAGCCATTGCGATCGCTGAAATCAAGAAAGAAAAATGAATAATCACTTCCCACATAATCGTTTTTTCAGAAATTTTTGATGCATTCACAAAGGTTTGCAATAAGTGAATAGACGAAATACTGATAATTGACATAGAAAGTTTGACTTTCAGCACGGTCGCATTCACATGGCTCATCCATTCAGGTTGATCCGGATGATTTTTCGTGCGTAGTTTTGAGACGAAAATCTCATAACCGCCTAATGTCACCATCACCAATAAGTTCGCAATCATCACTACATCAATGAGATTGAGTACGGCGAGCATGATGGTGTCAGCATCCATTTCATTAACATTGGTGATGAGATACCACAAGTTTTTCATAAACTTGTAGGCATAGATACCTTGTACGACAATTAAACCTAAGTAAATAGGCACTTGTAGCCAACGACTCGCAAAAATTGTTTTGCTTAGAAAACTGGTTTGTTCGTTATATTTTGCACATGGATCCGTGATTTCTTTTTGTTCTGTCGCCATAAAATTCCCCACAAATAAAAAATTTAAATAAAAAAGCGGCAAGAAAATAGCCGCTTTTAAAGAAAAATTCAACAGGTATGCTTTATTTTACCCCGTTCTCGGTAGTGATAAGGGATAGGCGCGTTAAGTCTACGTCATTATTGAGTAATTCAACGTTTGGCATGCTCTTGTTAGCTTTCGCTGACAAGTCTTTAAAACGTTCCACTTTTCCCACTAAACCTTGTTGTCCCACAAGGGCGGTGACGGTGCTGTTGTATTGATTGCTCACAGTGGAAAGGGTGTTCCCCAGTTTGTTTAAACGTTCTGCCACCAGGCAAATCTGGTTGTAAATTTCACCTGCTTTTTCTGCGATTTCTTTCGCTTCGGCGTTGCCGCGTTCGATACGCCATAAATTCGCCACTGTGCGTAAAATTGGCATGAGGGTCGTGTGCGAAACCATAATCACATTTTTCTCGTAGCCATAATTAAATAGACTTGGATCTAATTTTAAGGCTTCAATATAAGCGGGTTCCACTGCAATGAACATCAAGACAAAATTAGGACTGCGCATGCCAATCAAATTGCTGTAATCCTTGCGGTGCAAGTCATCAATGTGATTTTTCAGGGCTTTAATATGCTCCCTTAGTAAACGCTCACGTTCAAATTCATCCTCAGAATTGACCGCACTTTC
>JAGZRY010000110.1 GCA_018381425.1 Haemophilus parainfluenzae | reverse complement strand
GTTTGAGAAATGTTTCCTTCGTGGTCGTTATCTCATCGCGACAAGTTTTATTTTCTTAGGCTTAGGCGCATTAGTGGCTCGTGCTGCTTATGTGCAATCTGTTAATTCTGAAATCCTTTCTGGTGAAGCGGACAAACGTTCATTACGTAAAGATGACGTCCTTTCTGTTCGTGGTTCAATTTTAGATCGTAATGGCCAATTGTTGTCGGTGAGTGTGCCGATGAGTGCGATCGTGGCTGAACCGCGTTTAATGCTAAAAGAAAATGCATTAGATGACAAAGAACGTATTAAAGCCCTTGCTAACGAATTAAATATGACACCAGCTGAGTTGGAGAAAAAAATTGAGAAAAATGCAAAATCAGGTTTCTTGTATTTAGCGCGTCAAGTAGAGGCGAGCAAGGCAAATTATATCCGTGAACTCAAAATTAAAGGCATTTCATTAGAGACTGAACCACGTCGATTTTATCCGCGTGTAGAAGAAGCGGCTCAATTAGTCGGTTTTACTAACATTGATGGTAAAGGGATTGAAGGGGTTGAGGCAAGTTTCAACCCAATGTTAGTGGGGAAAGACGGTGCTCGCGTTGTGCGTAAAGATAAACGCGGTAACGTGGTTGAACATATTGCTGATGAGAAAAAATATGATGCACAAGATGTTACCTTAAGTATTGATGAAAAGTTACAATCAATGGTGTATCGAGAAATTAAAAAAGCGGTAACAGAGAACAATGCAGAGTCAGGTACTGCGGTATTGGTAGATGTGCGTACAGGTGAAGTATTAGCAATGGCAACGGCGCCTTCTTACAACCCAAATAACTTGGCTAATGTTAAAGATGAATTAAAACGTAACCGTGCGATTACCGATACCTTTGAACCAGGTTCAACCGTAAAACCTTTCGTTGTGTTGACCGCACTTCAACGTGGCGCGGTGAGACGTGATGAAGTGATTAATACAGGTTCATTTACTGTAAGTGGTAAAGAAATTGTTGACGTAGCACCTCGTCCACAACAAACATTAGATGAAATTTTAATTAATTCCAGTAACCGTGGTGTGAGTCGTCTTGCGTTACGTATGCCACCTTCTGCCTTAATGGAAACTTACCAAAATGCAGGTTTAGGTAAAGATACCGAGTTAGGTTTAATTGGTGAACAACGCGGTGTATTAAATGCAAACCGTAAACGTTGGGCCGATATCGAACGTGCAACGGTAGCTTATGGTTATGGTATTACTTCAACACCATTACAAATTGCACGCGCTTATGCAACTTTAGGTAGCTTCGGGATTTATCGTCCGCTTTCTATCACTAAAGTTGATCCGCCAGTTATTGGTCAGCGAGTCTTCTCTGAAAAAATCACGAAAGATGTAGTGGGCATGTTAGAAAAAGTCGCGATCAAAAATAAACGTGCAATGGTTGAAGGTTATCGTGTTGGTGTGAAAACAGGTACAGCACGTAAAATTGAAAATGGTCACTATGTTAATAAATATGTGGCATTTACAGCAGGTATTGCACCAATTAGCGATCCACGTTATGCATTAGTTATTTTGATTAATGATCCGAAAGCAGGGCAGTACTATGGTGGTGCGGTATCTGCACCAGTATTCTCGAGCATTATGGGTTATACCTTACGTGCTAACGGTATAGCGCCAGATGCAGAACCAACAGAAAAAACAGCAAGACGTACTGTTCGCTTAAGCGATCAAAAATTTGAAAAAATGAATTAAGAAAAGGCAAAACAATGAAAAAATTGACCGCACTTTTTGATCTTCTGGTGCTTTCAGACATTAATGTGAAGGCGATGGTGTTAGATAGCCGCAAAGTGACTCAAGGAGATCTATTTGTGGCAGTAAAAGGACATCGTTTTGATGCGAGTCAATTTGTTCCTCAGGCTATTTCTTCTGGTGCAAGTGCGGTCGTTTTAGAAACAGATTTAGAAAACGAGCATTTAAACATCGAATGGCAAAATAATGTGCCAGTGATTCACTTCTATCATTTATCAGCTCATCTTTCAGCATTGGCAGGTCAATTTTATGATAATCCTTCCGAAAAATTGACTTTAGTTGGTGTGACTGGAACAAATGGTAAAACCACCGTTTCTCAATTATTAGCTCAATGGGCTACGCTGTTAGGTCATAAAGCAGCGGTTATGGGCACGATTGGTAATGGTTTATTAGGTCAAGTTAAGGAAGCAAAAAATACCACAGGTTCAGCCGTTGAAGTTCAAGAAAACCTCGCTGATTTTGTAGAGAAAGGGGCTGATTTTGCTTCTATCGAAGTGTCTTCACATGGTTTAGTTCAACACCGTGTTGAAGCCCTTAAATTTAAAGCCGCTATTTTTACCAATTTGAGTCGTGATCATTTGGATTATCATGAAACAATGGAAAAGTATGCTGAAGCTAAAAAACGCTTTTTCGTTGATTTGGCACCTGAGTTACAAATTCTTAATGCTGACGATCCAATTGGGGCCGCATGGTTAAATGAATTACCAAATGGTATCGCAGTCAGCTGTCACCCCAATTTCCATCCAACATCTCAACAATGGCTTTATGCTACTCAAATTCGTTTTACTCATGAAGGAGCAGTCATTGAGTTTGTATCAAGTTGGGGGAATGGCACATTACATAGCCCATTAATTGGCGCTTTTAACGTGAGTAATCTGTTGTTAGCCACGGCTGTTTTATTGGCTTTAGGTTATTCTTTCGATGATCTTATCCGTACTGTTTCACAGCTAAAAGGAGTAAATGGAAGAATGGAATTAATTAAAAAAGTAGGAAAACCAACCGTTATCGTTGACTATGCACATACTCCAGATGCACTAGAAAAAGCATTGAATTCTGCTCGTCAACATTGTAAAGGTAAACTTTGGTGTATCTTTGGTTGTGGTGGTGATCGTGATGCGGGTAAACGTCCACTGATGGCAAAAGCTGCAGAGCAATTTGCTGATTTAGTGATCGTAACTCAAGATAATCCGCGCACAGAAGATCCAAATAAAATTGAAGCAGATATTCTTACTGGTTTTAGTAGAATGGAAGATGTTGGTGTAATTCCGGATCGTGAAGAAGCCATCAAATTTACTATTGAGAATGCAATTGAAGATGATGTGATCGTGATTGCAGGAAAAGGCCATGAAAACTATCAGATTATTGGAGATAAAACACTTCATTTTTCAGACCAAGAAGTGGCGGAAGCCTATTTAACAAAAAAATAAAAAAATAGAATGATTAAACTAACAACTCAGCAGCTTGCCCAAATTTTCAATGCTAGTCTTATTGGGGATGGGCAAGTTGTTGTTGAAAATATTAATACTGATACACGTAAAGCTTTACCCAACTCGCTTTTCTTTGCATTAAAAGGTGAGCATTTTGATGCACATCAATACTTAGACCAAGCCGTTGAGCAAGGTGCGACAGCCTTAGTTGTACAACACCCCAATGCCGAAATTGCAACACCACAAGTAGTTGTTGCAGATACACGTTTAGCCCTTGGTCAATTAGCAAAATGGTTGCGTGAAAAAATTAATCCTCGAACCGTGGCGATGACTGGTTCATCGGGTAAAACGACGGTGAAAGAGATGACAGCATCCATTCTGCAACAAACATCGGGCAATCCAGAAGCAGTTTTATTCACTAATGGTAATTTCAACAACGACATTGGTGTACCATTAACGTTATTACGCTTAACTGAGCAGCATAAATTTGCTGTTATTGAGTTAGGTGCCAATCATCTAGGTGAAATTGATTACACAACGCATCTTGCACAGCCAGAAGCTGCATTAGTGAATAACGTGGCCGCTGCACATTTAGAGGGTTTTGGTTCCATTGGAGGTGTAGCACGTGCGAAAGGTGAAATTTACCGCGGTTTAACTCAAAATGGCGTGGCGATTATTAACAGCGAACATAATTATATTGAATTATGGCAAAAAGAAATTAGCTCCCATGCTATTCAATATTTTAATGGTGGCGATTACAAAGCTGAAAATGTAAAACATTCACCTAATGGCTCGACGTTTTCGTTAGTTTCACCAAAAGGTCGCATTCAAATTAATTTGCCTTATTTAGGTGAGCATAATGTAAAAAATGCTTTGGCAGCGACCGCACTTGCTATGAATGTGGGCGCGAGTCTTGCTGATGTTAAAGCCGGTCTTGAACATCGTTCTCAAGTAAAAGGGAGATTATTCCCGATTCAAGTGAATGAATATCTACTTTTATTAGATGATACTTACAATGCGAATGTTGATTCTTTACAAGCTGCGATTGATGTTTTAAAAGGTTATGATGCTTTCCGTATTCTACTTGTGGGCGATATGAAAGAATTAGGTGAGGATAGCCTAAAATGCCATCAACAAGTGGGTGAGCACGTCAAACAAGCTAAATTAGATTTAGTGCTTTCTTACGGAACAGAAAGTGCGGTCATTTCTGAAGCTGTTTTGGGAAAACATTTTACAGATAAAGCTGAATTGACAGCTTATGCGTTAGATATTATTAAACAGAAATTACAAGAAAACCAAAAAGTCGTCGTATTAGCGAAAGGCTCTCGCTCAATGAAAATGGAAGAGACGATTTATTCATTAAAGGATAGCTTATGTTAGTTTGGCTTGCTGAATACTTAGTTCGCTATGAAACGGCATTCAATGCCATTTCCTATATTACCGTACGTGCGATTTTAGCATTATTGACCGCACTTTTCATTTCTTTATGGATTGGTCCGAAAGTGATCAAACGCCTTCAAATTTTAAAATTTGGGCAAGAAGTGCGTAATGATGGTCCTGAAAGTCACTTTGCGAAAAAAGGTACGCCAACTATGGGCGGTGTGATGATTTTATTCTCCATTGGTGTCAGTACGTTATTATGGGCTAACTTAACGAATCCTTACGTTTGGATTTGCTTATTTGTATTGTTTGGTTATGGCGCGATTGGCTTTGTGGATGATTTCCGTAAAATCACGCGTAAAAATACCGATGGTTTAATTGCGCGTTGGAAATATTTCTGGATGTCAGTAGTCGCATTAGTGGCGATCATTTGGTTGTATTGGTTAGGTCATGATACAGATGCAACTCGTTTAGTGATTCCATTCTTCAAAGATATCATGCCGCAATTAGGCCTATTCTATATTGTGTTGTCTTACTTTGTGATTGTGGGCACAGGCAATGCGGTAAACTTAACCGACGGTTTAGATGGTCTTGCGATCATGCCAACAGCTTTAGTCGCAGGTGCATTTGCTTTAATTGCATGGGCGACCGGTAACGTTAATTTTGCAGAATACTTACATATTCCTTACATCAAATATAGTTCTGAAGTCGTGGTGTTCTGTACTGCAATCGTAGGGGCAGGCTTAGGGTTCTTATGGTTTAACACTTATCCAGCTCAGGTTTTTATGGGCGATGTGGGGTCTCTAGCACTTGGTGGTGCACTTGGTGTTGTTGCCATCCTTGTTCGTCAAGAATTCCTATTAGTAATTATGGGCGGTGTATTTGTTGTTGAAGCCTTGTCTGTGATTTTGCAAGTGGGTTCTTACAAATTAAGAAAACAACGTATTTTTAGAATGGCGCCGATTCATCACCACTTTGAATTAAAAGGTTGGCCAGAACCAAGAGTGATTATTCGGTTTTGGATTATATCCTTGATGTTGGTGTTGATGGGGCTTGTAACGCTCAAACTAAGATAATTTTTGTAGGGTGCACTTGTTGCACCCTGCGTGATCCCAGAATACGAGAGA
>JAGZRY010000109.1 GCA_018381425.1 Haemophilus parainfluenzae | reverse complement strand
TGTGCTTAAAATTTTATACTTTGCACCCAGTTGAAAGACTGAAAAGATGTTATTAATTAAAATCTGCGAATTTTTCATAACATTGCAAACAATTCACAACAGACCTGACCTTATTGGGTTTGCTTTTCAATTAATACGCTTTCTCGTCTCTCTTTCCTTTTATTTTTTGGCGGAGTTATTATGAGAAATCACGTTCGTAGCTTTAAAACGTTTATTCGAGACGAAATCATTAAAAAAGGTGGCTGGGTCAATGCCCACGCTCACGCAGATCGTGCTTTTACAATGACACCCGAAAAAATCGGCATTTATCACAATAGTAATCTTCAACAAAAATGGGATTTGGTAGATGAAGTGAAACGTACATCCAGTGTTGATGATTATTACGCCCGTTTCTGTCAATCGATTGAGCTGATGATTTCCCAAGGGGTGACGGCATTTGGTACTTTTGTGGATATCGACCCAATTTGTGAAGACCGAGCCATCATTGCTGCACACAAAGCTCGCGAAGTTTATAAGCATGACATTATTTTGAAATTTGCGAATCAAACCTTAAAAGGGGTTATTGAGCCGGAAGCACGCAAATGGTTTGATATTGGCTCTGATATGGTCGATATGATTGGTGGCTTGCCTTATCGCGATGAGCTTGATTATGGTCGCGGCCTTGAAGCAATGGATATTCTGCTTGATACAGCTAAATCTCGCGGCATTATGTGTCATGTGCATGTAGACCAATTTAATTCTCCGAAAGAAAAAGAAACTGAGCAGCTTTGTGACAAAACCATCGAACATGGTATGGAAGGTCGAGTCGTAGCGATCCATGGTATTTCCATTGGTGCACATAGCAAAGAATACCGCTATAAACTTTATGAAAAAATGCGTCAGGCAAAAATGATGATGATTGCTTGTCCAATGGCGTGGATTGATAGTAACCGAAAAGAAGATTTGATGCCTTTCCATAATGCGTTGACACCGGCAGATGAGATGATTCCGGAAGGAATTACAGTCGCGTTAGGTACGGATAATATCTGTGATTATATGGTACCCCTTTGTGAAGGGGATTTATGGCAAGAACTCAGCTTACTTGCTGCAGGCTGTCGTTTCCCACATCTTGATGCAATGGTTGATATTGCCAGTATCAATGGACGTAAAGTGTTAGGTTTAGAACCAGTTTAATCCAAAAATTAGATAGAAGTGCGGTCATAAAACGAAACGTTTTGTGGCCGTTTTTATTTATAAAATAAAACAGAATTAATGTGACTTTGAATGATTTAAATAAGGATTGTAAGAAATTGGTGGGCGATACCGGTCTCGAACCAGTGACCCCCTCCTTGTAAGGGAGGTGCTCTCCCAACTGAGCTAATCGCCCGATGCACCTGAAAAGGTATTCGGATTTATTTAAACACTAAAATTAAGTGGTGGGCGATACCGGTCTCGAACCAGTGACCCCCTCCTTGTAAGGGAGGTGCTCTCCCAACTGAGCTAATCGCCCACATAAGAAAAGCGTTTAAATAATGGGAAAGTTTGAGCGGAAACAACACTTTAAAAAAAGTGGTGGGCGATACCGGTCTCGAACCAGTGACCCCCTCCTTGTAAGGGAGGTGCTCTCCCAACTGAGCTAATCGCCCGCTTGGTCAAACTTTTACAACATTAAAGTCTACTTTGGAAAAAGTGGTGGGCGATACCGGTCTCGAACCAGTGACCCCCTCCTTGTAAGGGAGGTGCTCTCCCAACTGAGCTAATCGCCCTTAATGTCGTGGATTGGCATTATAAGTATAATGAGATTTCAGTCAATATATTTTTATGAAAAAGCGTCTAGTTGTTGCAAAAATAGGCATAAAATCAGATTTTTTATTTAGAAGTCACGCAAGTCGTAGTAAAATAAAGGTAATTTTTGTAAATGAATAGGTTATTAAGAAAATGAAAATTGATCCTCCTTTTGAATTAGATCCGAATGTCAAAGTACGTACGCGTTTTGCCCCAAGCCCGACAGGTTATTTGCACGTTGGCGGCGCACGTACAGCCCTTTATTCTTGGTTATTTGCAAAACATAACAACGGTGAGTTTGTATTACGTATTGAAGATACCGATTTAGAGCGTTCTACACCAGAAGCAACAGCGGCAATCATTGAAGGGATGGACTGGTTAAACCTAGCTTGGGAACATGGTCCTTACTATCAAACCAAACGCTTTGATCGTTACAATCAAGTGATTGATGAAATGATTGAGCAAGGCTTGGCTTATCGTTGCTATTGCTCTAAAGAACGCTTAGAAGAATTACGCCATACACAAGAGCAAAACAAAGAAAAACCACGTTATGACCGTCATTGTTTACATGATCACAATCATTCAGCCGATGAGCCACATGTTGTACGTTTTAAAAATCCAACAGAAGGTTCAGTCGTGTTTGATGATGCCGTGCGTGGTCGCATTGAAATCAGCAACAGCGAATTAGATGATTTAATTATTCGTCGTACCGATGGTTCACCAACCTACAACTTCTGTGTGGTAGTGGATGACTGGGACATGGGTATTACTCACGTTGTGCGTGGTGAAGACCATATTAACAACACCCCGCGTCAAATTAATATCTTAAAAGCCTTAGGCGCACCAATCCCAGTATATGCGCACGTTTCCATGATTAATGGTGATGATGGTCAAAAACTTTCAAAACGTCATGGTGCGGTAAGTGTGATGCAATATCGTGATGACGGTTATTTACCTGAAGCCTTAATTAACTATCTTGTTCGTTTAGGTTGGGGTCATGGTGACCAAGAGATCTTTACACGTGAAGAAATGATTAAATTCTTCGAATTAGATCATGTGAGTAAGTCTGCGAGTGCATTTAACACTGAAAAATTATTGTGGTTAAATCATCATTACATTCGTGAATTACCACCTGAATATGTGGCAAAACACCTTGCATGGCACTATAAAGATCAAGGTATTGATACATCAAATGGCCCAGCATTAACTGAAATCGTGACGATGCTTGCCGAACGTTGTAAAACCTTAAAAGAAATGGCATCAGCAAGCCGTTATTTCTTCGAAGAGTTTGAAAGCTTTGATGAAGCAGCGGTGAAGAAACACTTTAAAACAGCGGCGATTGAACCACTTGAAAAAGTAAAAGAAAAATTGACCGCACTTTCTAGCTGGGATTTACATTCTACGCATGAAGCGATTGAACAAACCGCAGCTGAATTAGAATTGGGTATGGGTAAAGTCGGGATGCCATTACGCGTGGCAGTGACAGGCTCAGGTCAATCACCTTCTATGGATGTGACATTAGTGGGTATCGGTCGTGAACGTGTGTTAGCGCGTATCCAACGTGCCATTGATTTTATTAAATCTCAAAACGCTTAATATTTAGGCTGATAAACGGGATGTGATTATTTCAATATTGACAGTTTATCAGCCTAAATTTATCATAGCTTGCGTTATTTGGGGATATAGCTCAGTTGGGAGAGCGCTTGAATGGCATTCAAGAGGTCGTCGGTTCGATCCCGATTATCTCCACCAAATTTAAAACCTTGAAACTTAAAGTGAGTTTCAAGGTTTTCTTCTTTATGGAAAATCTACATTTCTTTCAGATAATTTAAGCCTAATCCATTCATTTGTCCCATAATCCAACTTTGTTTTTTACGAACTAATGCACTAGGCTTATTTACTTTATAGATAATCGGATTCGGTAAAACTGCAGCGAGTAATGCCGCTTCTGATTGAGTTAAATTTTTTGCTGATTTTTTGAAGTAATAGCGACTAGCTGCTTCTACACCAAAGATGCCATTACCAAATTCTGCGATGTTCAAATACACTTCTAAAATGCGTTCTTTGGACCAAAAGATTTCCATTAATGCCGTTGTGGGAACTTCTAATCCTTTGCGAAACCAACTTTGTCCATGCCAGAGAACAAGATTTTTTGCTGTTTGTTGAGAAATCGTTGAAGCGCCTCGGGTTCGGCGAGATTTTTCATTAAATTTAAAGGCCTTTTGAATTGCCTCAAAATCAAAGCCCCAATGGTTTGGAAATTTTTGATCTTCAGCGGCAATCACCGCAAGTTGCATATTCGGTGAGATTTCATCAAGGCTCACCCAATCGTATTTGATTGAATAGCTGAAATCCAACTGTAATAAGTGCCCGATTTTTTGCTGTGCCATATAGGCAGAGAAGGGAACAGGGATAAAGCGGAAGCAAATGAAAAACGCCAGGATTGCGAGAGAAAAACGCCACGCAACCCGTTGCCAATTTTTTTTCCACCAAGATGGGCGAAAAAGATGTAAAAGTGCGGTCAGAATTCGCTTAGTTTTTTTCAGCTTGCTCATCGAGTTGGCTTTTCACCCACTTTATAAAATCCGGATCCATTGTTTTAAGCATATTAGAACCACGCGTAATGGTTGCCGCACTGGTATTGAGATTTTGTTGAATCTCTCGTTGGGAGAGATTTTTATCCAATAACTGTGCCACGATTTGTAAACGTAACCCCACCGCATCACGTTCATCAGGAGTGAGCAGAAGCGTTAAGAAATCTTGTGCTTTGCCTTGCTCAAATGCGGTTTGCAAGGTCGCTAGGAAAGCATTCCATTGTTCTAAATTGCGACTAATATACATATCAACAACCCTATACTATTAAACTAGTGCGACTAGTATAGCCGATCGTATTCCTCTTTGCTAAAGGTTTGTAATTTTTCTTTGTCTTGTAGGTTTTGATAGTAAAAATCGTAAGTTAATACGTTTTGAACATAACCTCGAGTTTCAAAGAATGGAATGGAGGCAATAAATTCATCCATAGCCAATTTGCCATTGGCTCTCGCAAGCCATTTTTCTACACGGCTTGCACCCGCATTATAGGCAGAGGCGATCAAAATGCGGTTATTAGGGTATTTAGCATTTAACTCATTTAAGTGAGCCGTACCGAGTAAAATATTATTAAGCGGTTTGAATAAATCTAACTCTCCGTTATAAGGAAGTTGCTGATTTTCTGCTGTTTTTTGCGCGGTACTTGGTAATAGCTGCATTAATCCTCGAGCATTTGCAGAAGATTGTGCCATTGGATTCCAAGTACTTTCTTGGCGAGCAATGGCCATCGCAAAAGTTTTGGTTACGCGATTATCCACAACTGCTTGCGGTTCCGTTGTGCTGAGATTCACATTACTGATGGCAATATCAAAATATTGACTGTAAGCATTTGGTAAGCGTAAGTTGATATAATCCCATGCTTTCGCAATAATCGAGCCATCTACGCCTAATTCAAACCAATTTTGTTCATTTGCATATTGGCTTAACGCAAGTTGTTTCTCTTGCGGTAATTTTTCTAATAGAGAACGCCAACGTTGTTTGGCTGCGCCTAATCGATCTAATTGACGCAGTTCTGCAATCTCAGCTAATTCAGTAGCATACTTCTCTTGGATATTGGACTCTTGAGGAATTTTAGGCATTTCCAGTTTGTAGGAATGGCCTAATTTGACCGCTGCCAATATTGGATAAAACCCACGTTCTTTCGATAAAGCTTCTAATCGTTGTTTCGCATCTTTATCGGATGCTTGAGCAGCTATTTTAGCCATCCAATAACGCCATTCTTGTTTTTGCTTCGCTTCATCTGAAAGGGCATTCAACCAACCTAATAAATCCGTTTGTTGCCAAATAGCCGTACGCAAACGACGTTCAATGAGATTATCTGCGTTGAGTTTGAGAAGTTCTTGATCGCGCCATTGCACAAAATTAGGACTTTCATT
>JAGZRY010000108.1 GCA_018381425.1 Haemophilus parainfluenzae | reverse complement strand
ACTATAAAGGCTTAGAAAATCTAAGCCTTTTTTCTTATTAGGAAACAATATGAATATTTGCGTGATTTCAGGCAGCACATTAGGCAGCGCTGAATATGTGGCGGAACATTTAGAAGATGTGTTAAAAACACAAGATTTTTCTACCGCACTTTTCCACGGACCAGAACTTGATGATGTGATTGATGAAAATATTTGGTTAATTGTCACTTCAACACATGGTGCAGGTGAATTACCTGATAATTTGAAACCACTCTTTGAACAAATTGCGGCATCAGATAAAGATTTCTCTTCCCTCCGCTTTGCCGTTGTAGGCTTAGGTAATTCAGATTACGATACATTCTGTTATGCCGTGAATAAAGTCGAAACACAATTAAGTGAAAAAAGTGCGGTCAAAATCTGCGAGAGTTTAAAAATCGATGTCTTGCACGTTGATGATCAAGAGCAATTTGCTGAAGATTGGTTACCACAATTTATTCATGCACTTTAATCATAATAAAGCGATAATTTGAGTTTATCGCTTTTTCTTTATCCATTATCTAAAAAAATTACCTGTGGATAACTTTAATAAAATCTGTCAAAAACTTGTTCTTTTCCACTGAGTAAATATGATGGTTGTTTTAACAATGGATAAAATTGAAGGTTATCCACAAGAAAAAACCTCCAAACTGATGACATTTCAACATAGTCTAAAATGATCTAACTCCTTCATTTAAAAAAGGAAAAAGATCTTATTAACAAGGTAAAAGGATCGTAATAGTAACAATAATAAGATCTTTATATATAAATAGATCTTATCTTTATTACCTCTCGATCTTCTCTCATCACAGATTGAATTCTTGCTTTCAAGCACACGTAATTTTCAGTAGAATAACGCCTATTTTTAGATCGAAGATCAAATTGAAGAAGAAGAGAGAGATATGTTTTACACCGAAAATTATGATGTGATCGTTGTTGGTGGCGGTCATGCCGGTACAGAAGCCGCATTAGCACCTGCACGCATGGGATTAAAAACCCTATTATTGACACATAATGTCGATACCCTTGGACAAATGTCATGTAATCCAGCCATTGGCGGCATTGGTAAAGGCCATTTAGTGAAAGAAGTGGATGCGATGGGCGGCTTAATGGCGCATGCTGCAGATAAAGCAGGTATTCAATTTCGCACTTTAAACAGCAGTAAAGGGCCTGCTGTACGTGCAACTCGTGCTCAAGCCGACCGTGTGTTATATCGTCAAGCGGTACGCATAGCACTAGAGAATCAACCAAATTTAGATATTTTCCAGCAAGAAGTGACCGATATTTTAATTGAGCAAGATCGCGTTTGTGGTGTAGAAACCAAAATGGGGCTTAAATTCCGTGCTAAATCAGTTATTTTAACTGCCGGTACTTTCTTAGCGGGTAAGATCCATATTGGTTTAGAACATTATGAAGGAGGCCGTGCAGGTGATCCGGCATCCGTTACACTTTCTCATCGTTTACGTGATTTGAATTTACGTGTAGATCGTTTGAAAACGGGTACACCACCGCGTATTGATGCACGCACGATCAATTTCGATATATTGGCTAAACAACATGGTGATGCTGTTTTACCCGTATTTTCTTTTATGGGATCAGTTGAAGATCACCCTCAACAAATTCCTTGTTATATCACCCACACTAATGAACAAACTCATGAAGTGATCCGTAATAATCTGGATCGCAGTCCTATGTATACTGGTGTGATTGAAGGGATCGGCCCACGTTATTGCCCATCTATTGAAGATAAAGTGATGCGTTTTGCGGATCGTAATTCACATCAAATTTATTTGGAACCAGAAGGCTTAACCAGTAACGAAGTGTATCCAAACGGGATCTCTACCAGTTTGCCGTTTGACGTGCAAATGGGCATTGTGAATTCTATGAAAGGTTTGGAAAAAGCGCGCATCATTAAACCAGGTTATGCCATTGAATATGATTATTTTGATCCACGCGATTTAAAACCAACATTAGAAACTAAAGCTATTTCTGGTTTATTTTTTGCGGGTCAAATTAATGGTACAACAGGTTATGAAGAGGCGGCTGCACAAGGCTTATTGGCAGGGATTAACGCAGGTCTTTACGTACAAGAAAAAGAGGCATGGTATCCACGTCGCGATCAATCTTATACAGGCGTATTGGTGGATGACCTTTGCACACTTGGTACCAAAGAACCATATCGCGTATTCACTTCGCGTGCAGAATACCGTTTGTTATTACGTGAAGATAATGCGGATATTCGTTTAACGCCAATTGCCCATGAATTAGGTCTAATTGATGAGGCTCGCTGGGCGCGCTTTAATCAAAAAATGGAAAATATTGAACAAGAACGCCAACGCTTACGCAGTATTTGGTTGCATCCGCGTTCTGAATATTTAGAAGAAGCGAATAAAGTGCTTGGTAGTCCACTTGTGCGTGAGGCCAGCGGTGAAGATTTATTGCGCCGTCCAGAAATGACCTACGATATTTTGACTTCTTTAACGCCATATAAACCGGCAATGGAAGATAGAGAAGCCGTAGAACAAGTGGAAATTGCCATTAAGTATCAAGGCTATATTGAGCATCAACAAGAAGAAATTGAAAAACAAAAACGCCACGAAAATACGGCAATTCCGGCTAACTTTGATTACAGCAAAGTATCTGGTTTATCTAATGAAGTACGTGCGAAGTTAGAACAGCATCGTCCAGTTTCCATTGGTCAAGCAAGCCGTATTTCCGGTATTACGCCGGCAGCAATTTCAATTATTCTGGTGAATTTGAAAAAACAAGGCATGCTAAAACGTGGGGAGTAAACTTCTCAGGTATTGAAAGCAAAAGTGCGGTGAATTTTCATCGCACTTTTTTATATTACAAATTAAAAAGATGTAATTAGTAGGCTAAATTTTTGCTGAAATAAAAACACTAAGGATTTTAACCGTACTTTCAAGTAGAATGACGAAAAACAGACAAGATAGATAGAAAAATGAAAGCAAAACTCGAAAATTTACTGGCTCAAGCAGAAATTCAATTAACCGATCTACAAAAAGATCAGCTGATTCAGTTGGTACAATTACTCAATAAATGGAACAAGGCCTATAATTTAACTTCTGTGCGTGATCCGCAAGAGATGTTAGTAAAACATATCTTGGATAGTATTGTTGTTAGTCCTTATTTACAAGGGGATCGTTTTATAGATGTAGGAACGGGTCCAGGCTTGCCAGGACTGCCTTTGGCCATTATTAATCCTACCAAGCAATTTGTCTTGTTAGATAGTTTAGGTAAGCGTATTAGCTTCATTCGAAATGCAGTACGTGAGTTAGGACTAACAAATGTAGAACCTGTTCTTAGCCGTGTTGAGGAATACCAACCTGAACAAAAATTCGACGGTGTATTAAGTCGAGCATTTGCTTCGTTAAAAGATATGACAGATTGGTGTCATCATTTGCCAAAAGAAAATGGGTATTTTTATGCTTTGAAAGGCATTTATCACGAAGATGAAGTTCAAGAATTAGACAAAAAATTCGAAGTAAAAGACGTGATTACTTTGAATGTCCCTGAACTTGTAGGTGAGCGACATTTAATCGTTTTACGATAAAACACACTTTTTTTACGGCAATTTTGTTAATTATTTTTTAAAATTGTGATTTATTTAACATTTTTTAGTGGTTTAAAAGTTGAAACTCTTTGTAGCACGGGTATAATTAGACAGTTTTTGTATTTTAAAAAATAAGATAATGTCTAAGGTTTTAACACAGGTTAAAAATCGATATCAAAAGGCGATAATCATTGAATCGGTTTGTCTTGTTGTTTTGGGGTTATTCCTTGCAATTTGGCAACGCCAAAGTGCGGTAGATTTTAGCTACGGTTTTTTAAGTGCCTTTTTGCCTTTTTGTACATTCATATTTATCATTTTTTACAGAAAACAAAATTTTTCAACAAAACTGACCGCACTTTATCGTGCTGAAGCAATAAAGTTTATTTTAACGATGGTTTTTATCATTATTGCCATCAAATGGTTATTCGTTATCAATTTTATTGCGTTTTTTGTTGGTTTTTTATTGGCATTAGTGCTGAATAATATTATTCCACTTATTCTCAATAAAATTTAACTTTGGGTTATTCTTCAGAACAAAGGATCGATTATGTCTGGACAAACTTCAATTGAATATATCCAACACCATTTAACTTATCTTACAGCAGGTGAAGGTTTTTGGACGTTTAATCTTGATACGTTTTTCTTCTCTGTGTTGTGTGGTTTCCTTTTCTTAGCTATTTTTCGTAAAGTGGCTAAAAAAGCAACAGCAGGTGTACCGAGTAAACTACAATGTGCTGTTGAAATGGCTGTAGAATGGATTGATGGTGTAGTAAAAGAAAATTATCACGGTAAACGAGATGTGATAGCGCCGTTGGCTTTAACCATTTTCGTATGGGTGATGATTATGAATACTATTGATTTGGTACCTGTGGATTATATTCCCCAGTTGTTTGCTATTATTACAGGTAAACATCATATTCCTGTACGAGCTGTGCCGACTACGGATATGAATATGACATTTGCAATGTCGATTTCAGTATTTGTATTGATCCTTTTTTATACGATTAAATCTAAGGGTATTAAAGGTCTTGCAAAAGAATACACTTTACACCCTTTCAATCATTGGGCATTTATCCCTGTTAATCTTCTTCTTGAATCCGTGACGTTGATCTCAAAGCCTGTTTCATTAGCACTTCGTTTATTCGGAAATATGTATGCTGGTGAGCTGATCTTTATTTTGATTGCCGTGATGTATTCAGCCAATGCGTTTGTGGCTGCACTGGGTGTGCCATTGCAGTTGGTGTGGGCGATTTTCCATATTTTGGTTATCGCATTACAAGCCTTCGTCTTTATGATGCTTACTGTGGTTTACCTGAGTATTGCATATAATAAAGCGGAACATTAATTTTTATTTTTTATTTAACAACTCAACTCTCAACAACGGAGAAAATTTATGGAAACTGTAATTAGTGCAACAATCATTGCTTCTGCGATTATGCTTGCTTTTGCTGCGTTAGGTACTGCAATTGGCTTTGGTCTTCTTGGCGGTAAATATCTTGAGTCTGCCGCTCGTCAGCCTGAATTAGCTAATTCACTACTTACTAAGATGTTTATTGTTGCAGGCCTTCTTGATGCGATTGCGATGATCGCGGTAGGTATCGGTTTATATTTCGCATTCGCAAATCCATTTGCTGCATTATTAGGTTAATAAACAACAAATTTCCTAATTAACGAAGGAGGTATGTTGTGAATATTAATGCAACATTAATTGGTCAAACCATCGCCTTTATTATTTTTGTATGGTTTTGTGTGAAATTTGTTTGGCCACCAATTATTAATGCGATTGAAACTCGTCAAAGTCAAATTGCGAACGCTTTAGCGTCAGCTGAAGCAGCTAAAAAAGAGCAAGCAGATACGAAAAATCTTGTTGAACAAGAACTTTCAGCTGCAAAAGTACAAGCTCAAGACATTTTAGATGCTGCGAATAAACGTCGCAATGAAGTATTAGACGAAGTGAAGGCAGAAGCCGAAGAACTAAAAGCAAAAATTATTGCTCAAGGTTATGCTGAAGTAGAAGCAGAACGTAAACGTGTTCAAGAAGAATTACGTGTTAAAGTGGCTTCATTGGCAGTGGCTGGTGCTGAGAAAATTGTGGGTCGTTCTATTGATGAAGCGGCAAACAATGACATTATTGATAAATTAGTTGCAGAGTTATAAGAGGCTTAGCTTATGTCA
>JAGZRY010000107.1 GCA_018381425.1 Haemophilus parainfluenzae | reverse complement strand
CAGAAAACCGAAATTGCATTGAGTTTATCCATTTATAAATCCTTTTTGAAAAAAAGCTTGATTTTATCGGCGTAAGTTTGCAGTATATCGCCAATTTTACAGAATTCTAGTTATATTTTAGGTAAGCAAATGAGCAAATCTTTAGTGATTGTGGAGTCGCCAGCCAAAGCGAAAACCATCAATAAATATTTAGGTAGCCAGTATGTGGTGAAATCCAGCGTAGGGCATATTTGTGATTTGCCTACTGCAGGGAGTAGCACTGGCGAGAAGGCTAAACCCGTTTCCACTAAAGGATTAAGTGCGGAAGAAAAAAACAAAATTAAAGCAGAAAAAGACCGTGCGGCCTTAGTGAAACGTATGGGGATTGACCCTTATCATGATTGGAAAGCCAATTACCAAATTCTACCAGGTAAAGAGAAAGTAGTAGCCGAATTAAAGTCTCTTGCTAAAAAATCTGACCATGTTTATCTCGCAACCGACTTGGATAGAGAAGGAGAGGCTATCGCGTGGCATTTACGTGAAGTCATTGGTGGCGATGATAGCCGTTTTAGTCGCGTTGTATTTAATGAGATTACGAAGAAAGCGATTGAAAAAGCATTCCAGCATCCTGCTCACATTAATATGGACCAGGTTAATGCTCAGCAAACCCGTCGTTTCTTAGACCGCGTGGTAGGTTTTATGGTGTCGCCATTATTATGGAAGAAAGTGGCGCGAGGTCTATCAGCTGGACGTGTGCAATCTGTTGCCGTGAAATTGGTGGTAGAGCGTGAACGTGAAATCAAAGCATTCCAACCGGAAGAGTTTTGGGAAATTGAAGCGTTAACCCAAACGAGCAAGAAAGAAGACTTACGTTTGGATGTGGTGCAATATAAAGGCAAGAAATTTGAGCCGAAAAATGAAAAAGAAGCTCAAAGTGCGGTCGATTTTTTAAATAAATCACATTACGTTGTCACAGATTTAGAAACCAAACCAACAGGTTCTAAACCAAGAGCCCCATTTATTACTTCAACCTTACAACAAACTGCAAGCACGCGTTTGGGTTTTGGGGTGAAGAAAACCATGATGTTGGCACAACGTTTATATGAAGCTGGTTACATTACTTACATGCGTACTGACTCTACCAACTTGAGTCAAGATGCATTAAATATGGCACGCTCTTATATCGAAAGCCATTTCGGCAAAGATTATTTACCTGCTAAACCGAATTTCTATTCCAGTAAAGAAAACGCACAAGAAGCGCACGAAGCCATTCGTCCTTCTGATGTGAAAATGCTTGCGGAACATTTAAGTGGCATGGATAAAGATGCCGTGCGTTTGTATGATTTAATCTGGCGTCAATTTGTAGCCTGCCAAATGCCAGCGGCACAATATGACAGCACAACCGTCACTGTAATGGCTGGCGATTATGAGTTGAAAGCCAAAGGCCGTATTTTACGCTTTGATGGTTGGACAAAAGTCTTGCCACAATTAGGTAAAAATCCAGAAGACCAAATTTTGCCAGCTGTGAGTTTGAACGAAACATTAGCACTAAAAACGGTTTCGCCAAGCCAACACTTTACCAAACCGCCAGCTCGTTTTACCGAAGCTGCCTTGGTTAAAGAATTGGAGAAACGTGGTATTGGTCGGCCTTCGACTTATGCGGCAATTATTTCAACTATTCAAGAACGTGGTTATGTACGCATTGAAAATCGCCGTTTCTATGCCGAGAAAATGGGCGAAATCGTTACTGATCGCTTAAATCAATCTTTTACTGATTTGATGAGCTACGATTTCACTGCCAACATGGAAAACGTACTAGACCAAATTGCATCCGGTGAGAAAAATTGGAAGGCTGAGTTAAATCAATTCTTCAAAGATTTTTCTACCCAACTTTCTACGGCTGAATTAGATGAACTAGAAGGTGGAATGAAGCCGAATAGCCTTGTACTCACCGATATTGATTGCCCAACTTGTGGTCGCAAAATGGCGATTCGTACAGCAAGTACTGGTGTATTCCTTGGTTGTTCGGGTTATGCATTACCACCAAAAGAGCGTTGTAAAACCACGATTAATCTCATTCCAGAAGCAGAATTACTCAATGTATTGGATGAGGCTTCTGAGACCAAAGCCTTAATGGATCGTAAACGTTGCCCGAAATGTGGCACGGCGATGGATAGCTATATCATCGACCCACATCGTAAATTGCATATTTGTGGTAACAATCCGAATTGTGATGGTTATTTGGTTGAACAAGGCCAATTCAAAATTAAAGGCTATGACGGTCCGATTGTAGAATGCGATAAGTGTGGTTCAGATATGCACTTAAAACTCGGTCGTTTTGGTAAATATATGGGCTGTACCAGCTGTGATAACACCCGTAAGATTTTGAAAAACGGTGAGGTTGCACCGCCAAAAGAAGAGCCTGTTCATTTCCCTGAACTGAAATGTGAAAAATCTGATGCGTATTTTGTATTACGTGATGGTGCAAGTGGCGTGTTTATGTCTGCACATAACTTCCCGAAATCACGTGAAACACGACCAGCAAAAGTGGCGGAATTAGCGCTTTATCGTGATCGTTTACCGGAAAAATTACGTTATTTAGCGGATGCGCCACAAAAAGACCCTGAGGGTAATGAAGCCATTATCCGCTTTAGCCGTAAAGAAAAACATCAATATGTGACATCTGAAAAGAATGGCAAAGCCACAAAATGGATTGTGGATTATATTGATGGGAAATGGGAAGAATGGAAAAAGTAGGATGAACATCACGGTTTATTGCGGTGCGAGTTTAGGTAATGATTCTGCCTATCAGGCTGCCGCAAAAAAATTAGGAAAATGGATTGCAGATGGCCAACATACTTTAGTTTATGGTGGCGGAAAATTGGGATTAATGGGCGTGGTTGCAGATACTGTACTTGCTCATCAAGGCAAAGTAATTGGTATTATCCCTCAATTTTTACAAGACAGAGAAGTTTCACATCCTAATTTAACTAAGACCGTAATTGTTGAAAACATGTCTGAGCGAAAAAATAAAATGGTTGAGCTTGGCGATGCTTATATTGCTTTGCCTGGCGGACCAGGCACTTTAGAAGAGATTGCTGAAGTGATTTCTTGGGCGCGAATTGGGAAAAATAACAACCCTTGTATTCTGTTTAATGAAAAGGGGTATTTTGATTCACTAAAGTCCTTTTTTAGCCATATGGTGAAAGAAGGCTTCTTTACTCAAGGTGATTTTGAGAAGATTTTATTCTCGAATGATCTTCAAGAAATTGAAACCTTTATTGAACATCACCAACCACCAGCGTTAAGAACATATTAAAAAAGTGCGGTTAAATTGATTTGACCGCACTTTTTTATAGTTAATGGTGATGATGTTCTGGTTTTGGTGGTAGTTTAGCACGCGCTTTACCAACAGGTAGAATTAGCGTTGCGTAATTTGCTGATTGTTGACACACCTTTTGATCTTCAAATGGTTCTTTGTGAATCACTTTAAGCTTCCAAACACCTTCAATTAATGGGATAAAGTTAACTTTACCTTCACTGTCCGTTTTACCTGAAAACGCTTGTGGTTCACGGTGAGATGTTGCCGCTTCCATATCTTTTACAACAAATGTATCAGAGGTTGCGATAATCGTTTCGCTTGCAAGTGGTTGGTCTTTATAGAAAATCTGAACAGGGAAAGCTTCACCTGCTTTAATTGTTTTCGGATCTTTAAGTGGCACGATTTCAAGTGGTAAGCCGAGGCGTGTCATTGCCATATCTGCATTTAATGGTTTTTTGCCCACTACAGTAAAGGCTTTACCAAACATTTGAGTTTGTTCGCAATAGAATGCATTTGGTGTGCCTTGTAAGTTATCCATTTTCCAACCTTCATTATTTTGTGACCAGAAAGTTGGTTTATAAGTAGCTGTTACCCAATATGAACCGTCTTTTAAGGGTTTTTCTGATTGATATTGGTAGTTTTCACCTTTTTGTACTAATGTTTGCATTTCACCATCTTGATTAATGAGTTCCATTGGTGGAAAAATAGCGAGACGTTTTTCAGGAATTTTTTCAACGTAAGGGTAGTCACCATAAGCTAAATCAGCTTTTAAAACGGAATTGGAAGCAAGTTGTGCAGGTGTTGCAACCCAAACTTCATGGGCTTGCGCGAGCGCAGAGAAGCCAAGTAGTGCTGCAATTAATGTTTTTTTCATTGTCTTTCCTTTTTAATCAATAAATCAATTTATAGAAAGTTTTCGATAGGGCGGACGAGTATAACGAAAAAGAAATAATGAGACGAATAGAAAAAGTTGATTTTGTGAGAAACTTCACATTTTTTTAACAAAAAAGTGCGATCAATAAAATGATTATTTTTCTGACCGCACTTGTTTTAAATAAAAAGCTAAATAGGCTTATTTTTTAGATGGTTTAATGGCTAATAAATTGCAGCTTAATTTACTAATCACATGTTCAGCCGTATTACCTAATAACGCTGCAGATAAACCCGTTCTTCCCACTGTGCCTAAAATCACTAATTCAGCTTCAATTTCTTTCGCTACTTCAGGAATCACCTCTTCAGGGAAACCTTCGCGTACATGGGTATGATCTTCATCAATACCAAATTTTTGACGTAGGGCTTTCATATTGATGAGGTGTTGGCCACGAATGCCATTTTCATAACCTGAAGTATTAAATTCAGGTAAATCAATCGCCATATTAATTGGCGCAACAGGGTAGGCTGCGACTAAATGTACGTTACCACGGTTTAAGTTTTCCGCTAAATTCATGCCTGTTGAAACTAATTCTTGATTGAATTCATCTTGATATTCTTGCTCACCGGATACATTAACAGCGACTAAAATACGGCGTTGGTGTTTCCAATCACCATCACGTACCATCAATACAGGGATTGGACATTTACGTAACAATTGCCAATCTACTGGTGTGAAAATCAATGAAGTGAAACTTTCTTCATCTTTAGTGTATTTCACAACGAGGTCATATTGATTTTTTTCAACTTCTTCACGAATTGCATCCGCTTCATTGCTGCTCCATACAATGTGAGAGTCAAATTCAATTTCCGGATCAGCATATTTATCTAAATAAAATTGTACGGCTTGACGTTGTTGCTCAACGGCTGTTTTATGCATTTCGCTTCGTTCTTCAGAAGAAAGAAGGGCTGACATCTCATACGATAAGTCATAAATACTCAAAAGGGTGGTGATTTTTACCTTTGTTTCATTTTGCTGTTCTTTAACAAGACGAACGGCACGAGCAAGCGCATATTGTTTTTCGTTATCAGGATTGAGTACAACAAGAATATTATTAAATTTCATAAAACCTCCAAGATATGAGATATCAATAGGATAGAAAAGATTTTAAACGATGACAAGAACCGATTATCAAAAAAGTGATCTCGTGCAAGTTTTTTTGTTTCAAATGTTAAAAAAGCGTGAAAACTCACGCTTTTAATTTATTCTGCTAATTGGATTTTGGTTTTATGTACACCGGTTAAATCAATCAAGGCATTAATATCATTAATAGTAATGTATTTACCTTGAACAGAGAGTACACCCAGTTTTTGGAAACGACCAAGTAAACGACTGATGGTTTCAACGGTTAAACCAAGATAGTTACCAATATCACTACGAGTCATGGTTAAACGGAATTCTTTCGCTGAGAAACCACGAGCAGAATAGCGTTTGGATAGGTTATGGATGAATGCGGCTAAACGTTCTTCAGCATTCATTTTAGACAGTAATAAAATCATTTCTTGATCACTTTTGATTTCACTACTCATTAAACGCATAATTTG